>JBBSDR010001059.1:0-3540 GCA_038240465.1 Gemmatales bacterium | reverse complement strand
GACGCTTTGCATTCACGGCACCGAGGACAAGTACGTCGCGCACGAACAGGCTGTCTGGTTGACCGACAAGTTGAAGGCTGCGGGCGTGGAGGCGGAACTGCTAACGCTGCAAGAAGCCGGTCACGGCTTCAAGGGCAAGGACGCCGAGACCGCCGAGAAAGCCCTGCTCTCGTTCTTCGACAAGCACCTCAAGATGAAGTGATCTGATTGCATCGGGAACAATCCCGAGTGCCAAAGAAAAGGCTTGCCGCTCGAAGACTCCCGGCCAGGAACTTCTCAGCGTCTGCCCGTGTTCTTGCCGCGAATGCCGTGCAGGGGCGGGCGAGCCTGCTCCTTCTCGTGGTGCGGCGACCAGCGGGCATCGGCAGGACAATGTTTCTGCAACCACCCGCGCAGCGGGACGTCATCGTCCGTCGGATCGTAGGCGCTGTTGGCGCTGGAGAAATGGCCGAGAAGCTGACGTCGGATGGGACTGACCCGAGCGTGAAGGTGTCCGACCGCCAATTCATCCTTGGCCCGAAGCCAGCGGTAGGCGTAACCGATCCAGATCACCTTGCGCGTGTGCGGCCCAAAGTTGGGACTGCGCGAATGCCACAGACGCCGGTCCAGGACGAGGGCTGCCCCGGTCGGCACGCGAAGCGGGATCGCGCCCGCTGGAGTTGTGACCCCATCGTTGGGGCAGTCCAGTTCGTCGCGCAGATGGGAACCGGGCAGCAGCAAGGTGTTCCCTCAATCGGGGCCGCTAACGTCCGTCAGGTAATAGCCGATCTTGAGGGGCAGCCGCGGCCGAGGATGGCATTCGATCTCTTCGTTGACGCGCATGCTGTCCTGGTGCCAGGCGACGGGCCGGCCGGGCGGCTCCTCCAGACGCGGCGACACGTCGAGGTGGCTGTGATACACATAGATGTTCCACCCCAGAAGTCCCCAGACCTTGGGGAAGATGCGCGGCCAGTCGATCAGATCGACGAAGGCGTCGTCCTCTGGCAGGATATTGGCGTAGGAGAGAAGCCGGTCCCGGCCATGGCTGGGAGCGCGTTCCCGCGCATCGACACGATCAACGGCAGCGACCAGCCGG
Organism: Gemmatales bacterium; assembly: GCA_038240465.1. GTDB lineage: Bacteria > Planctomycetota > Planctomycetia > Gemmatales > Gemmataceae > JBBRIK01. The sequence goes on along the minus strand of JBBSDR010001059.1, from coordinate 2,465 downwards.
GCCGTCGTGGACCTGTCCATCGCATCGGGAACCACAAGATAGCCTTGTTCGTGAAGGTGCCCGCGCTCCTCCGGGGTAAGGGAGAACTGTAAGCAAGTGGGATCCATGACGTGACCCTGGGAGGGATGGGGGAAGTTGTCCGTGACTTGTTCTACGTCGTTCACCCGGCTGCGGCACGGGCGACGGGAACAATTGCTCGTGGATGGTCTCTCTTGCAGCCGTGACTCAGCCTTCGGGGACCAGAGCAATGGCACGACACCAGCCGGCGCTTGCACCCTGGATCTTGACTGGCAGACATGACACATAGAAGCTGTGCGGCTGGGGAATCTGGTCGAGGTTGGCCAGCTTCTCGATCTGGCAGTATTCAGGCGTGATGCCAGCGAAGTGCGCTGGCCAGATGAAACGGCCGTCACCCGTGCGGCGATAGTCCGACACCATGCTAGCGAAGGAACGATCCAGCGTGTAGGCGTCGATGCCGATCACTTTCACTCCTTGCTCAACCAGCCAGAGGACGCCTTCCCGTCCCAGGCCGGGCTGCGCGAAGTAGTCATGCGAGCCGAGGCGTTTGTCGGCCCCGGTATGCAGCAGCACGATGTCCAGGGGGCGAAGCTGGTAGTTGATGCGGCTGAGGGCGGCTTCAAGGTCGGCGACCGTAATGAACTCGCCTGCGGCCTTGTGCCGGACGTCGAGCACGACGCCAGGAGCGAAGCACCACTCCAGGGCCACCTCGTCGATGGTGCGGGCTGGCTTGCCTTCCGAAATTGGGCCGTAGTGATAGAGCGCATCGACGTGCGTGCCGGTGTGCGTGATCGCCTGGACTTCCTCGACCGCCCAGCCTAGCCCGTGCGACCAGACCAGGTCTTCCGGCTTCACGCCGAGGAGACGCTGCATCTGCTGGAGTCCTTCCTCCGCATGACGCACATAGTGAATCCGCGCAGCATCGGTTCGCTGACGGCATTGTGTTCAAGAGAGACGGTCAGGTCGATCATCCGCAACTTACCGAACATGCCGTGGCCCTCGGATGTGTGATTGCTCATTGGGGGGGTGACACCGTTGGCACCCCTCGCCAGTTGTCTCCACGAGGACACCCCAGCAGGAGCGGCGCGAGGTTTCGCGGGGCCCAGCGTTCGGCTCAGCCCCGACCCACGAAAGGCATCTTGGTGGCCATCACGGTCAGGAACAAGACGTTCGCATCAAGGGGTAAACTCGCCATGTAGACCACGGCTCGGGCCACATGCTCGACGTCCATCGTTGGCTCAACTGCCTTGTCACCACTCGCCTGCGGCACGCCATCCTTCATTCTGGCTGTCATCTGGGTCTCGGCGTTGCCGATGTCGATCTGGCCGCAGGCGATGTCGTACTTCCGGCCGTCCAGGGAGATGCACTTGGTGAGTCCGGTAATTGCGTGTTTGCTGGCTGTGTAGGGCGCGGAGTTTGGCCTCGGTGTGTGCGCCGAGATCGAGCCGTTGTTGATGATGCGGCCGCCTCTCGGGGTCTGATCCTTCATAAGCCGAAAAGCTGCCTGGGTGCAGAGGAACGCGCTCGTCAGGTTGGCATCAATGACTCGACGCCACTGCTCGACCGTCAACTCCTCCAGGGGGATTGGCGGCGCGCCAGCCCCAGCATTATTGAACAGCAGGTCGAGACGGCCGAAGGTCGCCCTGGTCTTCTCGAAGAGGCCACGCACCGATCCCTCGTCGCTCACGTCGGCAGAGACGGTCAGCGCTCTCGTGCGGTCCGGCCCTGCCTCGACCAGGGTCTGCTCCAAGGCCCCGGATCGACGTCCGGCGAGTACAACTGAGTAGCCCTCCTTCAGGAGGGCAAGCGTTGTCGCTCTGCCGATCCCGGAGCCCGCGCCGGTGACCAATGCAATCTTCTCGTTGCCTGTCATCGTGTCCATGCCTTTCCACGCACAACGTTGTCAAACTGACTGCTGTTCAGCGCGAACTCGATCGTAGCCCGTCCGTTGTCGGCTGACAACCCGCGCGGCCCTGCTCGCCCCGACGTGCTGTCGTGCGGTTGTTGGCTTGCGTTCACTCCTTCTGCGTCGGAGTCACGCATGGTCTACCTCCTTCGGGGTATCCTCGTTCGGCGTACTGGGTAATCGGGACCGCCGCAGGGACAGAGTTGGGTTCTGCCATAAGTGGACCACTCTGCTCATCTTACTCTGGCGAGGGATCGATCGTGAAGGAACATCCTGGCAGCGGTCGCTCGTGTGAGGAGCCTTCGGCGGGTGCAAAGAAGACCAGAGCAGTCAGATCATCGGCGATGTCGAAGAAACCGTGTTCCTCGAACCGCTCGACGAAGAGGATGGTTCCAGGTTCCACGGACCGCACTTCTCCACCGGCGCGGAACATTCCACGCCCGCCAACGATGTAGTAGACTTCCTCCTCGGTGTGGGTCTGTTGTCGATCGTCCTCGCCCCTTTTCAGGTGATACACGCCCATGCTCAGGGACGGCGTTCG
>JBBSDR010001058.1:0-3549 GCA_038240465.1 Gemmatales bacterium | reverse complement strand
CGACGCCGTTCATGGTACTCGCCACGCAGAACCCCATCGAACAGGAAGGCGTCTATCGCCTGCCCGAAGCGCAACTGGACCGCTTCCTGCTCCGCGTCGAGATGGGCTATCCCGGACGGGAGAGCGAGGTCAACCTGCTCAAGATCCAGAGCAATCCCGTCGAGGTGCCGCGCCAGCTCTTCACGGCCGAACGCATCCTCAACATCCAGCGCCAGTTGCCGCTGGTCCACGGCACCGATGGACTCATGCAGTACATCGTCGATCTGGCCGAGGCGAGCCGCAATCATCCCGACCTCGCTCTCGGCGCCAGCCCGCGCGCCTCGCTCTGCCTGCTCCGCTGCGCTCGCGCCCGCGCCCTGCTCAATGGCCGGCACTACTTCACGCATGAGGATATTCATGCCGTCGCTCGCGGCGTGCTGTCCCATCGCCTCATCATCCGTCCCGAGGCCGAGGTCGAGGGCAAGCGCGTCGAGGAGATTGTCGATGAGTTGATCCACACCGTTCCCGTTCTCGAAACCGCGCCGCGTCCGGCTCCTGCCCCCCGGAGGTGAGCCGTGCTGACTGGTCGCGCCTGGTGGCTCCTCGTTGTGTCCGTGCTGCTGCTCGTGGTCGGGCTGCTCCTCGGGCAACCCATCTTCACCCTGCTCGGCCTGGCCCTGGTCCTCTGGCTTGGCGGCGAGGGGCTGCTCTTCTCCTTCCGCGCGCGCTGGGTCGCGCGCGGCCTGAGACTGCACCGGCAGTTGTGCGACGATCGCGGCCCCGTGACCAGTTTGTGGGCGGGACGGACGTTCGAGGTGCGCCTGGTGTTGTTTCTCGACGAGGGCGCCGGGTTGCCCTACGTCGCCTTTGAAGAGCCGACGCCGTTCGCTCTTGAGGTCATCGACGGCGCGGCGCAAGGCGAAGGTCCAATCGGGGCGGGCGAACCGCTGCGGGCCACTTATCGCGTCCGGGCCGCTCATCCCGGGGCGGCGAGGTTCGAGGGCGTCCGCGTCCAGATGGCCGACCTGCATGGCCTGTTCTATCACGTCGCCTTCGTCCGCCTCGAAGCGGAGTTTCGCATCCTGCCGCCGCTGGTCGATGCCGAGGGCAAGACGGCGGCCTCCAAGCGCTTCAACCTGCTGCCGCCGCCGGGCATTCATCGTCTGCATCGTGCGGGTTCCGGCTCCGAACTGCTCGATCTCCGCGATTATCTCCCCGGCGATCCGCCCAAGACGATTGCCTGGAAGGTGTCGGCCCGGCGCGACAAGCTGATCACGCGGGAATACGAGAGCGAGGTGCCGGTCCGCTGCACGCTCTTCGTCGATGTGTCGCAGTCGGTCCGCCTCGGCCAGCCGGGCCGCAATGCCCTGACGCGACTGGTCGAGATTGCCGCGGGCGTCGCCCAGGCCAACCTCGCCAGCCGCGATCTGACCGGCCTGTGTCTGTTCGATGAGGAGGAGACGACGATCATCAAGCCGGCCCGAACCCGGCGTCACCTTGTGCAGGTCTTCAACGAGTTGGCCGACGCCGCCGCCCGGCCCGCTGCCGCCGGGACAGCGCCAATCGAGACGCACTTGCCTTTGGCCTACTCCTTTGCTCAGGAGATTTATCCTGAGTTGCTGGCCCCGGGCGTCAACCACATGCCGGCCTGGCTGACGTACCTGGTGCCGTTTCCGTCGCACTGGGTGAAGCGGGCCTCCTGGTTTGGGTTCCTCTATCGGCTGCTCATTCTTCCCCTCGTAACCATTCTCTATCTCCTGGTCGTCCTGCTCCTCCTTCAAGTATTCCTCAATGAATTTGCTGACATTCCCGAGGGCTGGCAAGTAGAAATCCTGTGGCCTCACGGGCTTCCATTCGACCTCATTCCCCTTGACTGGCAATTTGTACTTCTATTTCCTCAAGGTCCGTATCTTTTCGCGATTCTTCTTCTGGCTTGTTTAGGCTACCCGTTCTGGTGCGCCCTCTGGCGCGACGCGCTGCCGCTGGTGCTCGCGCCGAGGCGGAGACGGATGGCCCGGATGCGCAAGCAGATGGCCGCCCTGCTCGCCAGCCGCTATGCTCTCGGTCCCGGCGGCCTGGAACTGCTGCTCGAGGACGACATCCAGCTTGGCGCTCACCTCGAACGATTCCTGAACGAGCATCATGTGCCGCACACGCCGCTGCTTTTCGACAGGCGCGGCCAGTATCTGTTTCGCTCGACGAAGAAGCTCGAACGCCTGACGGCCGCACTGCTCCGCAGCGTCGGCAAGGGACACGACAACGAACTGTTCGTGCTGTTTGTCGATCTCATCGAGTTGGAGAAGGACCTCGAACCGCTGCTGCGCGCCGTCAAGGTCGCGCTGTCGCGCCATCATCAGGTGCTGCTGGTCGTCCCCTGGCCGCCCGGTCTCGACTTCCCCAAACGCGGCGAGACCGAGGAGGGAGCCAAAAGCGCGTTGCACCACCGCGGCGCGAACGTCAAGGACATCATTGGCAAGCTGACGGCGCGGCGCTATCACAAGGCGTTTCAGGGCGTCCGCAAGACCTTCGCCCGCTTGCAGGTTCCGGTCGTCTGCGCGGTGGAGGGCGATCCCGTGCCGCTGATCCTGGATCGTCTCGACCGGGTGCGCGGCCAGCGGAGGAGGAGATGAATACCGTCGCTCCGCTTGTCGAGGAGCCGAGGACCGATGCCCTCGCCCCGGGAACGCGCTTTTACACGATTGTGTGCATGGTCAGCGCCCTTGTGCTGGCCGTGCCGCTGCTGGCCCGGGGGGTGGGTACGGGAGCGCTGCTGCCTGCCCTCGCCGGCGTGCTGCTGCCGCTGGCGCGCTGGCGTGCCGGGCCGTTGCTGCTGATCTTCTCATTCCTCTGGCTGGTCCAGGCAGACCGGCTGGGACTCGGCCCGATGCAGTTCCTCGGCCGGCTCCTGCGCCACATGCTCAGCCTGTTCATCGTGATGCCGCCGGGTCCCGGCTTCCACGACAATCCCTTGCCGAAGCTGGCTCGCCCCGAATTGATGCTCGACGTCTTCCTCGTTGGCGCCATCGTCGTTTACGTCGCGGCCTACTATCGTCTTCTCGGGGTGACGCGGGCGATTTTCCCGATCGACCGCCAGCGGCGCGGTCCTTCGCCGGGGTTGAAGTCATCGGGGGTCCCGAAGTTCGGTCCGATCCTGGAGCCGAAGCGCTCGGCGTCCCTGATCGACTCCCGTGAACTGGGCAAACTGGTGCCGGCGGGCATCATCGCAACCGTGTTGGCCCAGTATCTGCTGTTGTGGCTGCAGAAACGTTCGGCGCGGAACGACCTGGCGCCACATCTGCCGTTTGGCCTCAATGTGCAGATCAGGGACAACGTCTGGCATCTGCTGCTGTTGCTCGGCTTCCTTGGCGGCGGTCTGATTGTGGTGACAAGTTTGCTCGGATATCTGGGGTTGCGGCGGCAGACGCCGGCGGAGGCGGCCCTGTATCTGCAAGATCAGTTGTGGCGGCAGACGCGCCGGGAGCAGGCGCGGCTCAATCGCTGGCTGGCGTGGGCGGAGAAGCGCGAAGCGCGAAGGACGAAGGGCGAGCGGGGCCAGTAATGGCCCCGGTG
>JBBSDR010001057.1:0-3551 GCA_038240465.1 Gemmatales bacterium | reverse complement strand
TTTGCGACACTCCACGCGAGAGGCAGCCCTCTGGTGACGCACGCCCGTTCACTGTCTTTAGTTTTGAAGCGGGTCATTGTTATTTATCGCCCCGTCCTGCCCAGCGAAAGCTGGACGATCTCTTACGCTCCCGGCTCGCCCTGGGAACGAGGAAAAAAGTTCCGTTGACATCCCTCCGCGCAACTCAAACAATAAAAGAAGAGACCTGTCCCGCTGGTGAGACCTCATGAATCCCTTGCTCTGTCGTGAACCGGTGAGTGCCTGGACGCATGGCGGCTGGATGCTGTTGTGCATACCGGCTGCCGTATTCCTTCAGCTTCGCGCCCGCCGCTGCGTCCTCAAGCACGTCGGCTTCGCGGTCTTCTCTTTCAGTCTCATCTGCTGTTTCTTCGGCAGTTGGCTCTATCATGCCGTCAATCTCTCACCCGAGTCGATCGATCTGTGCGCTCGACTCGACTACATGGGCATTTTCCTCCTCATCGCCGGAACGACAACGCCGGTGGTGCTTGTCGTCATGCACGGCTGGTGGCGGATCGGCATGCTGTTCGGAATCTGGAGCATGGCCAGCACCGGCATCCTGATGCGCGCCCTGTCCGTGCCGCTGCCCGACGAACTCTCGACTGGACTGTACATCTTCATGGGCTGGACGGGCGTCCTGTGTTACTTCGAACTGAGCCGCCGGCTGTCGGCCCGCAGGACTCGACCCCTGTGGATCGGTGGCATGCTCTACAGCATCGGGGCCGTGCTGAACACACTGCAATGGCCCCAGCCCTGGCCCGGCGTCTTCGGCGCCCATGAGATTTTCCATGTCTTCGTGATGCTGGCCAGCCTGTGTCACTTCAGCTTCATGCTTCGCGTCATCGCTCCCTTCGAGCGCCTGGAAGCACGGCGGCAACCGGTCTGCAATCGCGCCCCCGAGCCGGCCACAGCGTGAGCAACTCAGCCGTTTCGTTCTTCTCCTCCCGGGCATTCGCCGCCCGCTATCGCCAGGAGCGCGAATCCGCCGGCCCCCTTCTGCCGCGCCTGATCCTCGCCGCGTTCCTCGGCCGGCGCGATCCCGAACGGCAACCGCTTCTCGACCGTCTGGGCGGCTGGCTCGATTGCCTGTCGGCCGCGCAACTCTCCACGGCCCTGGAGACCGTCCTGGAAGGCGACCTGCTGCACAGACAGCACGGCGCTCACGCCACAAGCAGCGATGTCGCCCGCTACATGGCGAGTAACACCATCGTTCCCTTCTTGCTCGCCGGTCTCGCTCTTCCGCGCGGCGATCTCACCGAACTGATCGCCGCCAATCGCGATCTGGAAACACTGGCTCAGGACTGGCTCGCCTCGGCCGAGCGCGCGGAACTCGAATTGTTCCAGCAGCGGCTCGAAACGCTGACCATCCTCGACCCGGCTTGCGGCAGCGGCCCCTTTCTGATCGCCGCCCTGCGCGTGCTGGAGCCGCTTCACGTCGGTTGTCTGACTCGCCTCGGTCGGCCCTGTTCCGTGGAGGCGATTCGCCGCGGAATCGTCCAGCGCAATCTGCATGGCATCGATCTGCAGCCCGAAGCGGTTGAGGTATGCCGGCTGCGGCTGCGGCTGGAACTACTGGGAGAGCCGATGCCGGGCGACAACTTGCACGTCGGCAATGCCCTGGCGAGCGGGGGGTGTGGACCCCCCGGTAATGGTCACCGGGGGGTTCACACCCCGCGCTCGCCATTTGACGTCGTTCTCGGCAATCCGCCCTATCTGGAGATGCGCCAGGTCGATTATGTACCGGAAGGTTTCCGCTGTCAGGACAGCGGCGCGATCCACGCCCTGTTCGTCGAGCGCGGCCTGGAGTACCTGCAACCCGATGGCTGGATGAGCATGATTGTGCCGCTCAGCCTTGTCTCGACGCAACGCATGAAGTGCGTCCAAACTCTGCTCGAAGACGGCCGCGACGTCTGGTATGCGAACTTCTCCTGGCGTCCGGGCCGGCTTTTTCCTGCTGTCAATCGCGCCGTGACCCTCTTCATCGTCAGTGCTTCCGGGCAACCGCGAACGTGGACGACCGGCTACGTCAAGTGGCGCAGCAAGGATCGCCCGGAACTGATGCGGCGACTCGCGTATGTTGAGGCACCGCGCGCGCGGTCCTCGTTCTGGGTGCCAAAACTGAGTGACGAATGCGAATGGCCCTTGCTCGAAAAGCTATTGCGTCTGCCGGCGTCGGTTGAGGACTTCCTCGGCTCCGCTGACCGGATGGATTGTCGCGTCTACTATCGCACCGATGGTGGACTGTACTGGAAGGTCTTCACCGACTTCGCTCCCTCGTTCTCCTGTGAGGGCCGCTCTGGACACTCGACGCGCGAGACCTGGTTGACCGTCCGCGAGCCGGCGTTGGTCGCGCCGCTGATCGCCGTCCTGTCGAGCGATCTGTTCTGGTGGTGGTACACGATCACCTCAAATTGCCGGCACCTCAATCCGATCGATCTGCACCGCTTTCCGCTGCCCGCTTCCGTCCTGACCGATCCCGAACTGGCGCGTCTTGGACGCTCCTACCTGCGCGACATCGTCTGCTACTCCGCGCCGCACGTCCGGTGTCAGAAGCAGACCGGACGGACCGAGACGCAGACGTTCAAGATCCATAAATCGCGCGGCCTCATTCTGGCGATCGGAGAAGCCCTGGCCCGGCACTACAACCTGAGCGATGCCGATCGCGCTTTTCTCGCGAACTACGACATCGACTTTCGCATGAGCAGCGCAAGGGACGATTGAACCATCCGGTCGCGCCGGGCTATACTGCCGTAGAACCCCCTTTTCGGCTCCCGAAGGTGTAGCTTAGAATTCCACTTTGTTGGTCTAGACAATGGGGTCCGCTTCAGGGTCCAACAGCGGCGGGGTTTCTCGGTTGCAGTCCTGCGCTACTTGACCGTCCCGCCGATCAGTTTCGCCTCCTTCACCGTACCAACCGTGCCGCGCGTCTCCATGACCACGTCGAGCGTGTTGTTCTCCTGAAAGATGGCGGCCCAGGGAACCGGATTGCCGGACATGTCGTAGGCCTTCGGATCACCTTCCATTTGCAGGTTGCGGTGTGTAACACCCGTTTTCTTCCCGATCTTCGCCGCGTTCCAGTAGCTCCTTCACCGCCGCGAAATCATTGCGGACGATTTCCTCGAACCCGATTGGGACGAGCATGTCCGCGATGTGTTCCAGCATCTCGGGGACCTCGATCACCCACAGGTTCATCTTCCGCCAGCGGTCGTAATCGGCCGTCGCCATCAAGCCCTCGGCATTGGCTTGCTGAAGCGACTCTTTTTGTTGCATCCAGTAGCGAGCAAGGGCGATGCGGTCGCTGATGCTGCCGATCTGAGCATCCGCAAGGGGCAGCGGAATGATGCGATCGAGGAAAGCGGCTTTCTGACGGCCGCTCGTGCGATAGATCTCGTGCAGTTCGGTCATGCAGAAGACCGATTCCAGATACTTCTTGCTGAGCACGACGACGATGCAATCTCCCTGCCCGATCCGGGTCATGAACTCCGAGATGAGGTCGCCGCGGCGCATCTGTTTCTTGTCGCGGATCGGCGTAT
>JBBSDR010001056.1:0-3552 GCA_038240465.1 Gemmatales bacterium | reverse complement strand
GGAGGAAAGCGAAACGTCAAGCTGTTCGGCAGGCCGCACTGGACGGCCAACCCGCTGACTGTGTACCCTAATCAGAGAGCGTCGTAGTCCCTGACATCAAGCTAACGCTCCGAAGGCAAAGTTCCTGTTCTCGCTGAACCAATACATTCAGCCGGGAGTTGCTGAACCTGGAGACGGACGCGGTGTATGTGTTTCCGATGTGCCGGGAGGATTTCGACAAGGTGAAGATTGTGGGGCAGGGGTTCGACCGCGAGATGGTGGCGGACGAGGTGCTGACGAAGGTGATGTGAAAAAGAAAAAATGGAAGGAGCTTGCCGGTTTTTCCGACTTTCGGACGCTTAGAATATAGAGCGACTGATTACTGTTACAAGGATAGATCATGGACGAAGAAACAGTACGGGAACGTCTGTTCCAAGTCTGGGAGGCGGTTCGGCGGGCAGCAAATCGAGTGGCTCCTCAGTTTGCCGAGGACATCGCCGGCGACATCGTGAAGAGCATTTTGGGGCGGTGGCGTCGCGGTGGAAGCGAGAGGCTCGACAGTTTCTTGCGGTGTCTGTTTGCTGTCGCAGAGTCGGGACGGCTCCCCCGGCGATTGTATCGCGAGGTTCAGAGGCGAGCCATTCGGACACGGAGGCAACAGGGGACCGCGCTCGAAACGGTTCCCGAACCTCTCGCCCCCATCCAAGAGAGCGATGGGGAGGAGCCGTTCGCGAAGTTCATGGCTCGGCTCCCCAACAAGTGGAGGATTGCCTGGCGTCTTGCGGCGGCAGACTACAGTCACAGTGAGATCGCAAAGCAGTGTGAAGTGTGTGAGCGGACTGTCAGGAACTGGCTCATCAGGATCCGCAAGCGTGCAATCGAGGAAGGAATCCGAGGATCAACCTGAGCCCAGGATGCGCCCAGTCGATCGTCAGAGAAACCAGGCTACCTCCAAAACAACAAGGATTGAAACATTACCGTTACGAAGAAATCGAGCGATCCAACACAACAAGGGTCTGAATAGGAAGCTGAAATGCCAAGGGAGCAAGGTCTCATTGAAATCACGGAATACCGCCTTCGGTTATCGCGCGAGCTCCAGCCAGCAGAGGCGACACAACTGCGGGGGTTTTTTGGGACCGCATTCCCAGACGAAGTTCTCCTTCATCATCATGAAGTCGAAGGCGGGCTGCGCTACGACTACCCGCGCGTTCAGTTCAAGGTGCTGGAACGAGTTGCGCGCCTCATTGGAAGCGGTGAAGGTGGTGAGGTCGTGGAGAGGTTGTGGCGGGAGGTCGATCAGGCCCGGATCGGCAACGAGGAATTGCCCGTGCTGGAATCCTCACTGCTTCGCCGGCGAGAACGGCTGGGGGAAAGCGACCGGGTGCTGACCTACCGGTTCGTCTCTCCCTGGATCGGACTCAACCAGGAGAACCATCGCCGGTACTGCGGCATGTCTGACGACACCGGCCGAGGCGAACTGCTCTCCCGCATTCTCATCGGCAACTGTCTGTCGCTGGCCAAGACGTTCGGTCATCGCGTGGCGGCACGGCTTGAAGCAGACGTTTCTCAACTGCGGGAAACCACCGCCCGGCTTAAGGGTGTGCCGATGATCGCGTTTCGCGGCAGTTTCCGCGTCAACTTCCATCTGCCGGCCTGGCTGGGCATCGGCAAGTCGGTCTCGCGCGGCTTCGGCACCGTCGAGCCGCGGGAGTGAGAAGAGAAGAGGAGGAAGAGGACATGCTCATCGAGGAACTGATTCGCCTGGGCCGTCCGATGATCGAGTCCGGACTCGACAGCCGTGACATCTTGCGACTCATCACCGATGTCACCGAGTCTCGCGCCCGGAATTTCCTCCGGCACGTGTTCGTCGTTGAACTGCCGGGCGAGGGAGAGAAGACCGAACCCGCCGTGCTGCCAATACAGCGCTGGATTCAGGATCTCGCGAACGACGATGGGACCCTGGGCTACGAGATTGACCCCCGCGTTGCGGGAACTTCATTCTCGCTTCCATCTGGCGGCAATCCCTTACAGGCGCAAGGGCGGTACGGCGTTCCGGTCTATCCGTGCTACGACCCCCATTTCACTGCATTCCGCGAAGCGGCGGCAGGTGTCTCGGCATTCCTCCGCCCTCGGTTCGAACGGACGCCCAGCCTCCGTCTCTCACCGGAGCTGGCGGACAGCGTTGCCCGCTGCGTGCATCAGGCGGTTGCCGCCGAACCATACAACGAGCGCGAGAGATGGCTAGGGTTGCTCGTCCTCGCCCGCTGTGATAAGGACGGATTCTTTCGGTATGTGTCTGAAAGATCACCGGACACCATCGGAGCGAGCCGCCTGCACCCAGGACAGTTCCTCGCGCCGAACCTGGACCTCGTGACCGAAGCAGTTTGGGCCGCTCGCTGCGCCGAGGGAGCGGAGATGGGCGAGAAGCAGGGATCGTGTTCGATCTCGGGCGAGCAAGGGCGCGTCCTCTCCGCTTACTGCAAGGTATGGCCGTGGGCTTTCGCGACCTGGACCTGCCCAGTGCCACATGGTGGCGACACGGACCTCCTCATCGAAGGCATCGGTCTATCCGAGGCGTCCTATCGGGCGCTGACGCTCGGCGCCTGCTTCTTCAATCGCGTGACACGGCCTCTGGAACATTTCGTGTTGCGTGAGGTTTTTTCTCCTGTCGCAGATCGGCCGGCCCGCGAAATTGCCGAGCGCCGGAATCTCAGCGATCTCGACACGATCTTCGGGGCCGCCTTCGCTCTCCCAGTGGAAGATGCAGTCCTTGCCGACGCGGAGAAGCGGCGTGAATTTGGAGAGGGCCTGCTGAACATGGCCGAGAGAGGGGAAGGATCAGGACGAATGGCGGACCGGCAGATCTCCGTCGTGACCGGGTTCGACTGCCTGCTGCCGGAAGCGCTTGCCCAGGAGATGTTTCGGCTCACGCTCGTTTACTTTTCCGGCGACATCTCTCGAGGAGACATCCACCTTCGTGCCTTTGTGCAGGACGTCCTCCCGAGCACGGTGAGCGGGCTGACGGATCTGGCTCGCAAGGCAGCAGATGAATCCGTGCGAGTCCTCGGCCTCGTGCGCAAGAAGGCGTCGCAGAAACAGAAAGACTGGCTCAAGAAACGGTTCATGTCGGTGCCGTACCTGCTCGGGCGCGGCTATGGTGGTTCGCATCTGTGGACACAACTGGAGCGCACTCTGCACCGCTCTCCGCTCTCCGGTCGAAGGGTCACTGCCAATGCCGCGGCCCGCATGAACAGCCTGACGCACCGTCTTCCCGACAGCCGTCAGGCGCTTTTCGACGAAGTTCTCTTTTTCCTGTGCTGCCAAGATTTTCTTCACCGCTATCGCCGGGAACTGGCCAACAACCCGGGGGAGGATGATATGTCCATGCGTCCCTGGCGCGATCTTTTACAAGCCGTGGAGAAAGACCCCATCACGGCACTGACATTCACGTCCGCCGCCGAACTCGGGTTTGCCTGCGGCGCGCTCATCCATCGTTTTTCGGGCTGGTACTGGAAGGCGACGAAGTCAGGAGGACAGGACAAGGACTACCTGAAACATCGCGTCCTCACCTTC
>JBBSDR010001055.1:0-3555 GCA_038240465.1 Gemmatales bacterium | reverse complement strand
CGCCCGCGCGCCGCCTCGGTCCGGGCGAAGGCGACGGCCAGGTCGGGATGGTTCTCCTCCGCCAGCGCCAGCAACTGATCGAGTCCCAGCGGTTCGCCCGGCGCCGGACAGGGGACCGGCGCGTGCGCGGCGGGAACGTCCGGGGCCGGCATTTCGGGCTGATAGGAGGACGTTGACCAGACGGCGCAGCCGGCCGGCAACAGTCCCAGCACGCCCAAAAGCGCCAGGCGGAACACTCGTTTTGTCCGGGTTGATCGCATAAGTGTTCTCGCTATGCCTCCAGCGGCGCCTCGTCTTCCGTGCGTACCCCACGACCCAGACGCTCGTACAGCACCGGCAGCACGATCAGGTTCAGGAGCGTCGAACTGCAAAGGCCGCCAAGGATGACGACCGCCATCGGATACTCGACCTCATAGCCCGGTTTGCTGCCGCTCAGGGCCAGCGGCAACAGACCGAGTCCCGCCGCCAGGGCCGTCATCAGAATCGGACTGATGCGCTCTTCGGCGCCGCGCAGGATCAACTCTCGGCCAAAGGGAAGGTTCTCGCTCCGTTGCAGATGGCGATAGTGACTGACGAGCATGATGCCGTTGCGAGCCGCGATGCCAAGCACGGTGATGAAGCCGATCAGCGATCCCAGCGACAGCACGCCGCCAGCCAGGAACGCCGCCACCACCCCGCCGATCAGGGCGAAGGGCAACGTCAGCAGGACCAATAACGTCAGCCGGAACGAGCGGAAATCGATGTAGAGCAACAGGGCGATGCCCAGCACGGCAAAGCCACTGACAACCAGCAGTTGCTGTTCGCTCTCGACCCGCGCCTGGTACTCTCCAAGGAACTCGACGCGATAACCCTCCTGCTGCAACGGCTCGACACGCTCCTTGATCTGCCGGACCACTGCGGCCAGGTCGCCGTTGACGTTGCAGGTCACGTCGATGCAGCGAGACGCCTTGTCATGGCGAATGGTGTTGGGCGCGTTGACAAGGCGGATCTGGGCGAGAGCGTCAAGTGGGACCGTCGCCTTGCCGTCGGGCGTCTTTCGGCCCGGCGGCAGTTCGATCTCAAGATGGCGCAGGTCCTGCAGGTTCTTGCGGATGTCGGGATGGCCCCAGACGACGAGATCGAACGCCTTCTGATCGCGATGGACCTCGCCGACCTTGACGCCGTTAACCAGCGTGTTGATGTCATCGACAATCCCGCCCGGCGTCAGCCCATAGGCGGCGGCGCGAGGCAGATCGATGGCCAGTTGCAGTTGCGGCACCAGCACCTGCGACTCGACGCGCAGGTCGATGATCCCAGGGACTCCCTCGATGGCCGCCCTCACATCCTGGGCCTTCTGCCGCAGCACGGCGAGGTCCGGCCCATAGATGCGCATGACGACGGCGGCACCCGCTCCGCTCAGCACTTCCTTGATGCGTTCCTGCAAGTAAGTGAGCAGGTCGTGATCGAAGCCCGCGTGGCGATCCATGACGGCGACAATCTTTTTCTTGGCCGCATCGTAGTTGCCATAATCGTCGCCGAGACTGATCCACAACTCGGCGAAGTTCGGGCCGACGACTTCCTCACCCACCTCGGCGCGGGCGATGTGCGAGCCGAACTCCTTGACCTTTGTTTCCGTGCGCAGTTCCCGGCTGACCGTCTTGATGTCCTCACGCATCACGCCGATGCCCGTACCTGGCTTGGAGACCCAGTGCATCAGGAAATCCGACTCCTGGAACTGTGGCAAGTACGCTTCTTTCAGCAGCGGATAGAGACCCGCCGCGCTGGCGAAGAGGATGCCAAGGACGGCGAGCGTCACGATGGGATGGTTCAGACACGCGGGCAGGAAGCGGCGATAGCCGCTCTTCAGACCGCGAACCAGCGGTGGTTCCCGGTGATATTTCTCCGCGGCCCGCGGCAGCAGCAGCAGCGACAGCGCCGGCGTCACCGTCAGGGCGACGAGGAGCGACGCGAGGATCGACAGGATGTAAGCGAGTGCCAGCGGCCGGAAGAAAGAACCCGCCACGCCGCCGAGGAAGAAGATCGGCAGACAGACGAAAACGACGATGAAACTGGCATAGACGACAGCGCTTCTCACTTCGAGAGACGCATGCAACACAACTGAGAATGCGGAGGCGGGATGTTCCAGAAGGCGGTTCTGCCGCAGCCGCCGCATGATGTTCTCGACGTCGATAATCGCATCATCGACCACCTCACCGATGGCGATGGCCAGGCCGGCCAGGACCATCGTGTTGAGCGTGCCGCCAAGCCGATTGAGGATGACGATGGCCGCGAGCAGCGACAGGGGGATCGCGGTCAGGCTGATGAGGGCCGTACGCCACTCGAACAGAAAGGCGATGAGGATCAGCGTGACCAGGACGCAGCCGATCAGCATGGCCACGCGCAGATTGGCGAGGGCCAGTTCGATAAATGAGGCAGGCCGGAAGATGCGCGTCGTCATCTCGACGCCGGCCAGAGAGGGCTTCAGGGCGTCAATGGCCTTCTCGACGTCGCGCGTCACTTTGAGCGTGTTGGCCCAGGGATATTTCTCGATGACGACGAGCAATCCCGCCTCATCGTTGACGACACCCTCGCCGATGGGCGGCGGGTTGCCGGTGCTGATGTCGGCCACTTGGCGGAGCAGGATCGGCTGGCCGCCACGCTGCGCGACGACGGTCTCGCCGAGGTCGGAGGGCTGATCGATGCGTGTGGTGTATTGCAGGGCGAGGCGCTGATTGGGCGTGTCGTGGAAGCCGGCGCTGGCGTAGACAGCCGACTGTTTCGCGGCCAGCTTCACCTGTTCCAGGGTGACACCGTGATCGCGCAGATTGGCTGGCTTCACCAGCACCTGATACTGGCGCGGATGCATGCCGTAGGTGGAGACGTTGGCGACGCCGGGGACCGCAAGCAGCCGTGGTTCAACGACCCATTTCATGATGACGGAGATGTCGGTCTGCGTCAGCAATGGCTCGCCGGGTTGGAGCTTGTCCTTGGACTTCGGCGTCAGCCCCAGTTTGAGGACGCGACTGGTGGACGACAGTGGCGGCAGTACTTGCGGCGCTTTCACCTGTTGCGGCAGTCGTGAGGCGGCGACGGCGACACGTTCGGCGACGATCTGCCGCGTTTGGAAGATATCGCTGCCGCGCTCGAAGAGGATCTGCACCGACGACAGCCCCTGGACGGATTTCGACCGCAGCGTCGTCATGCGCGGCAGGCCGTTGACGGCGCTTTCGAGCGGAATGGTGACGAGGTTCTCGACCGCCTCGCTCGACATGCCCGGCGCCTCGACCTGAATTTCGACCATCGGCGGCGCGAATTCGGGAAAGACATCGAGAGGAGTACGCAGAGAATCCGCGACACCGCCGACAAGCAAGACGATGGCCAGCGCGACGACGGCGGCGCGAAAGGTCAGGGCCGCATGTACGAGACGCCCGAGCATGATCGAAACCCTCGTGTTGCTGCTTGCGGCTGAAAGACAATTGCAAAGTACAAAGTGCAAATTGCTTCTTGGTTCTCGCGCGGCCGTATCAGAGAGGAGTGTTTCTCTCTTCCAATTTGCACTTTGCACTTTGCAATTTG
>JBBSDR010001054.1:0-3556 GCA_038240465.1 Gemmatales bacterium | reverse complement strand
TGGGTTTTGAACAAGGTCAAGTTACGCAAACACAGCCGGATACTTCGCAGCCCGAGAAACGGGTTCTTCTCGTCGCGCGCCTCGGAGATGCCGGTCAACTTGTCGCCGCCCAGGTCCAGCGTGCGGATGACGACCGGTCGATCGCCCATCGTCTTGACCACGGTCATATAAGCGTTGAAGTGGTCCTCCTCGGCTGGATCGCTCTCGCTGTCGAGGTAGAGGAACTCGGTCCGATACAGTCCGACGCCCTCGGCACCTCGTTCCAGACACTGCGTCGACTCTTCGGGGAATTCGATGTTGCCCAGGAGTGTGATGCGCGTCCCGTCCGCCGTCGTCGCCGGCAGTTCGCGGAGCGCAACCAGACTGTCCTCGAGGCTGAGGTCGCGGCGCCATTCTTCCTCGTACTGGCGGATCGTCGCGGCGTCCGGTTCGAGGATGAGCAGACCGCGATGGCCGTCGACGATGACCATGTCGCCGCCGGAGACATCGAAGAGCAGCTTGCCCAGTCCGACGACGGCGGGAATGTTCAGCACGCCGGCAAGGATGGCGGTATGGCTGGCGCGGCCTCCCACTTCGGTGGCAAAGGCGTGAACGTGTTCGGGATCGAGGGCGGCCGTCTGGCTTGGCGTCAGGTCGTGAGCCAGGACGATGACGGGATGTTCGAGCGAGCGGAGTTGTTCGCGCTGTTTGCCGAGCAGATGGCGCAGAACGCCTTTCTCGATGTCGAGCAGGTCGGCGACGCGGGTGGTGAAATGGCCGCCTTCGAGGCTTTCGAGGTTGGCGGCATGGCGGCGCATTACCCGGCTGAAGGCATACTCGGCGGAGAAGCCTTCCTGACGGATGAGCTTCTCGACGTCCTGGGTAAGCGACACGTCTTCGAGGAGCATGGAGTGAGCGCCGAAGATGGCGCCATACTGGGCGCCGAGTTGAGCGGAGACTTTCTGCTGCTGGGCGCGAGCCTCGGCAGCGGCGGCGGCGAGAGCGTGATGCAGGCGCAGGCACTCGGCATCGCGGCGTGCCGGTTCGACGGTACGATGCGTCAGACGAAAGCCCTCGGTGTCCAGCACAAGGGCTGGACCGATGGCCACGCCGGGAGAGACAGCGATGCCGCGTTTGATGTCCATGATGCTCGACAGACGAATTGTCGATTGACGTCCCTGTGCCGCTGATACCGGCCAGCCTTCCGAGGACTGGCGTTCGGTTGTGCATGCATCTTACGACGGCAGCGGGACTATCGCAAGCAACCATCTCGGCGAGGTTGTGGTGATCTTCTCTTCCATCTGCTATACCAGACACGATCCCTGACGTTCGCGGAGGAGTTTTCGCGCCATGACTGTACGCATTGCCTGCACGCACTGCAACTCAGAGCTGTCGATGCCGGAGACGATGTACGGCAAGCCGGTTCGCTGTCCGAAGTGCCAGCAGATTTTCACCTGTCCATCTGGTCCCGAGGCGCAGGCGTCGCCCCCCGAACCACGTCCTGCACGCTCTGGAGGGGCAAACCCGTTCGAGTTTGAGGCGCCGGCTGCACCCCCCTCGACTTCCAGTCCCGAGGAGGCTGAGGACCGCGGCGACGAGTCTTCTCGGCGTCCGGCGCGTACTGGTTGGAGCCGGGTCACTTCGGGTGGGTTGATGCTCGCCATCAGCGGCATTGTGTTCCTATCCTACATTGGTATTGGCTACCTCTTGATGACGTCAACGATGGCCCCCTCAGATAAGCTCCAGTTCATGGCCATCCTGTCGTGCGTGGTCCCTGTGGCCGGCAATGTCCTGGGGGCGATTGGTCTGTATTTCTGTACCGCCGTGCCGCATAGTTCCGGCGCCAAGGGACCGGCTTTCTTCGGAGCGATTGCTCTGCTGATCGCGTCGATCGGATCGATCGTCACCAACGGCGCTTCTCTGATTATTCGCCCCGAGAGCCCGCCTTCTCCTACTTTCGCGAAGATTCTGGGGTGGATGTATCTCCTCATGATCGGCGGTATGCTCGCCGGGGTTGTGCTCACTACCTTCTACATGACTATTACGGCCATGCATGTCCGTGCTCGACTGGTGCTCACCAGTATTGTCACTCATGTGACCCTCACCGCCGTCGCTCCGATTGTCCTCGCTCTCAGCACGGGTGTGCTCGCCATGATCGTCGGAGGGGGACGCGGCAGCAGGGAAGATATTACCCTTCTGGGTAATCTCCTGTTGTTGTTCGTGGTTATCGGCGCCATTCTCTGGTTCGTCGCTAACGTGTTCATGCTTAATGGAGCCATCAACCAGGCTCGTCGCAAGGGCACCATCTAACCGCTGCGGACTTGAAGGAGTTTCATTCATGAGTCAGGACCACGACAATGACCTGAGCCGCCGCGCTCTTCTGGGCGCTGCCGGCGCTGCGGCTGTCGGGCTTTCGCTGCTCAATCAAGCCGTCGCCGCCGACAAAAGCCCCGCCGCCCAGGTGGCCGACAGCGCTTCCAGCATCAAGATCATCGGCATGAAGACGCACCTGGTCCAGCACAAGGTGTTCGTCGAGATCGAGACCAACCACAAGATCATCGGCTGGGGCGAGGTCAGCGCGCTCGTGCCGAAAGCCGCCCAGGCGCTGGCCGACTCCTTCTTCGAGTTGCTCGAAGGTGAGAACCCGACGCGGATCGAGTTTCTCTGGCAGAAGATCTACCGCGCCCATCGCGATTTTCGCGGCGGCCCCTTCATGTGCCACACGCTGGCCGGCATCGACATGGCCCTGTGGGACATCACCGGCAAACTCTGGAAGACGCCGGTGCATCGTCTGCTCGGCGGCCCCGCGCGCGACAAGATTCGCTACTATCCCTCGGCGAAGGCGCACAAGGCGCCGCCGGGAGGCGTCTACGATCATGGCGTCAGCCAGACGGAAATCGATCAGATGGTGCGCATGGTGAAGTCGGCGCGCGACCAGGTTGGCCCCGATGGGCTGGTGATGTTCGACGCTCACTGTGCGGTGCCGCCGTCGTCGCTGATCCAGTTCGCGTCTCAGGTCAAGGGATACGACCTGCTGTTCATCGAGGAGCCGGCGGTCCCCGGCAACATCGAGGTCTTCAAGCGTCTCAAGCAATCGATCTCGATTCCGCTGGCGGCCGGCGAGCGCGACCACACCATCTTCGAGTTCCTTCCCTATCTGCACGAGCGTTGTCTGGACGTGTTGCAGCCGGACGTGGCCCACACGGGCGGTATCACGGCCATGCACAAAATCGCGATTCTGGCCGAGGCGTATCAGGTGCCGCTAGCTCCGCACTGCACGACGTCGCCGCTGGGAGCGTGCGCGAGCCTGAGCGTGGCCGCGGCGATTCCGCTCCTGATGATCCACGAGACAGCGGGGGGAGCGTTGAAGTGGGGCGAGACGTTCATGAATCAGCCGTTCACGATGGATCACAAAACCGGCTGGTGCAGCCTGCCGGAAGGGCCGGGCCTCGGCATCGAGATTGACCGCGAGAAGATGGCGAAGGTGGCGGCGGAGCCGAAGTACAAGTGGAAGTATCCGGGCGTCCGTCTCAAGGATGGCTCCATCGCGGATTATTGAGGACGATCGCGGCGAGTT
>JBBSDR010001053.1:0-3560 GCA_038240465.1 Gemmatales bacterium | reverse complement strand
GCCGATGGACGGCGTCCGCTCGAAGGGATCCTGGCGAAGATTCACAATGGTAGGCATATCGGTCGAGACCTTGGGGCCGGGCCAGCCTTGAGGTTGCTGGTAGAACTGGTACTTGAAATTACCGATGCGGACGGCACCCAGGTGCGGCCCACCGAAGTAGAAGAACTCCTCCCGTTTGGATGCCCCCTTGCCCAGCAGCACGTCGAGCTGGTTGTATCCGTCGAGGTGATTCTTGTAGGTTCGCTCCCCGAGCTTCACGCCCTTCAGGAGTTCGTCGGTGATCTTCGGATTGCCGGCGGCGGCGAGCATGGTGGGAAACCAGTCGAGGCCGGAGAAAATGCCGTTCTCGACCGTGCCCGGCTTGATCTTGCCCGGCCAGCGGGCGATGCACGGGACGCGGAAGCCGCCTTCCATTACCGTGCCCTTGGTACCCTTGAACGGCGTCATGCCGCCGTCAGGCCAGGTGAACACCTCAGCGCCGTTGTCGGTGCTGAAGATGAGGAGGGTGTTCTCGGCCTCGCCGATGTCCTCCAGGTGCTTCATGATGGCGCCGACCGAGTCGTCCAGCTGCGTCATACCCGCCTCTTCGAGACCGTAGTTGGTCTTGTAGTTCATCAAGCCCTGATACTTCTTGGAGAGGTAGGTGAAGACGTGCATGCGCGTCGTATTGTGCCAGAGGAAGAACGGCTTGCCTTCCTTCTTGGCCTTGTCCATGAATGCCTTTGAACTCTCGACGAGCACCTCGTCGAAGGTCTCCATGTCGTACTTGGAACCCTTCGGGCCTTCCTGCCAGCCCTGGTGGTCGGCCTTCATGTTCTTGAAGGGACGCAACGGCCCCTCGTCCACGATCTTTTGCTTGCCGACCTTGCCCCAGCGAGGCATGTCCGTGTCGTCGTCCTTGTCGGTCGCCCAGCAATGCACCAGGTTGCGCGGCCCGTAGGTGTCGAAGAATTTCGGGTCCGAGGGGAAGGAGTACCAGAACGGGTCCGACATGGCGTCGAGATGGTACAGATAGCCGAAGAACTCGTCGAAGCCGTGCAGCGTCGGCAGGTATTTGTTGAGGTCGCCGAGGTGGTTCTTGCCGAACTGGCCGGTGGCGTAGCCTTGCTCCTTGAGCGCCGTGGCGATCGTGCAGGCCTGGGCCGGCATGCCGGTATTGGCGCCCGCCTGACCCACAGTGGTCAGTCCCGTGCGCAGCGGAATCTCGCCGGTGATGAAGCTGGCTCGTCCCGCCGTACAACTCGCCTCGGCGTAGTAGTCGGTGAACCGCATACCCTCTTTAGCCAGTTTGTCCAGGTTCGGCGTCTTGCCGGACATGATGCCCTGGTGGTAGGCGCCGATGTTGAACCAGCCGACGTCGTCGCCCATGATGTAGACGATGTTCGGCTTCTTGCCTTCGGCCTCGGCCCTGGCGACGGCGGCTTTCACCTTCGGGTCCGCCAGAGCCAGGAGCTTGCCACGATCCGTGCAATCCGAACAGCAGCCGCCATCGCTTTCGTCGCCTGGTTTCTCCTTCGCGGCCGAGTCGCCAGGTGAGGCTGCATCAGCCTTCTGGAACGGGTTGAGCTTGCCCGACGCCGCGCCGTAGCCGAGCAGCGCGCCGAGCGCCAGCACCGTGAGGAACTGGACTTTCGTAGACTTCAGCATGTCGTATCTCCTTGTTGCATAGTCCTTCGACCGGAGACGATCCCCGGCCATCCGAACGTCGCACTACCCTGTTGGTCCCGATGGGAGTGTGTCCGGGACCGTCTCACTTCGTGCGGTCAGGCAGGTGCCAGCACGCTCGATAGGCAAGCGAGCCAGGAAGAAAAGTCTCTGGCTCGCTTGTGGATTCAGGAGCGGACTACCAGCCGCGGTAAACGCCGGCGCTGTAGCCGCCGCCATAGACGTTTGTGGCGCGGAAGCCGCCTCCATAGTACGGGGTTGCTGTCGTTCCGGCGTAGTGATAGCCCTGGCCCGCATACAACCCGCTCTGGACAGTTCCGGAGGCGTGGTAGGCTGTCGTCCCCCCATAGGACGAGACTCCGAATGACCGGCTGCCGCCGTACGAGCCGTAGGGTCCGTACGCAGAGGTGTGACCGTAGTGCTCAAAACCGCCGGCTCCGTAGGAAGTGTAGCCGACGTGGCGGGCGCCCCAGGCCTGGACCTCGGGAGCGAGCAGCAGGGCGGTGAGGGTCGAGGCGAGCAGGAGGAACAAAGGCTTTCGCAAAAGCATGGTGATTCTCCCTGGAAAAGCGAAGGTGAGCCGATTCACTTGACGCGCTTCATCTTGATTTCCTTGATGTCCGGAAGCTCCTTCCCGTCCATCGTTCGGTTCGTGGATTGCCAGCTAATCGTATCCGCGTCGATGCGCGTGACGATGCTCGTCGCCGCCATCTTCTTCCCGTCCTTGGTGACCGAGGTGGTCTTGATCGTCCACTTGTCGCCGTCTCGGCTCCAGGCGCCGCCGCCAAAGCCGCCGCTGGTGTCGAAGGTCCACGAGCGGATGTGCTTGGCCGTGGGATCCCAGCCGATCCATTGCGTGCCACCCGCGATCGTGAAATTCTTGATGGTGGTCTCGAATGTCGAAACGATGAAATTCTGGTTCGGACCCCAGCCAAACGAGATCCGCGCCACCTCGCCCTTGTCCACGTCGTCAGCCCAGTCGCCGATGGCCCACTCCAGTTCGCGCAGGTTTTCGTAGTTCGTGGCCGGCGCATAGACCGAATCGCGAACGCTGCTCAAGCGCCATTCTCCGTCCTTCTTGACGTGGACGATGGTGTAGCGAACCCGGCTTGGCGGCGAGCCGTCCGGAGTAATCACTTCCGTCGTGCCGTCCTCGATGGCGACGTCCGGGGTCGCGAAACGCAGCCCGCCGATGTTGATCCGAAGTTTCAAACCCTTGTTCTCCGCGAAGAACTCCTTGAACGCCTTCTCGATCGCCTCGCGCCCCTTGAGATGCTTGCCCAGTTGGTCCGTGTAGTCGCCATCGGAGGTCCAGAAGGCGGCCAGGGCTGCGGCGTCTCCCTTGTGAAACGCCTCCACGAATGCCTCGGCATTCTTCAGCAGGGCCGCCTCTTCCTTGGAGTTGCGTTTGGGTTCCTCTGCCTTTCCCGGTCGAGTGGTGAGCCCGAACAGTAGTGCAACGCAGCCGAGAAACCAGAACAACCGAATTCTCATGTGTTCATCCTTTCGCTCGATGGAGTGGGACGCACTTTGAAGCTCTGACTCTGAGGCGAGCGGTAGCGTGGGCGACTGGAGCACTCCAGTCGCTCACGCTTTGAAGACTCCGGTCTCTTACGCTCCCGGCTCACCATTCGGTCAGAACCTGTTAATCTCTCGCTCTGACGGTTGCTTCGTCGATGAGCTTGCGGTCCGCCGCCGTCAACTGCTCCGGCCCAAGTTTGAAGGTCAACTTGGCCAGCTTGCCGGTAAAGCGGAACGGCACCTGATAATCCTTGTCATCCACCGGCGTGCGCGTGTCCCTGCCGATGTCGAAGGTCTCGTCAAACGTCATGAGGAATGCAATGGTGGACGCGACCTTCTTGCTGGCAACTTCCTTGCCGTCCACCGTCAGAACG
>JBBSDR010001052.1:0-3568 GCA_038240465.1 Gemmatales bacterium | reverse complement strand
TGTTTAGCCGCGAGCCTCTAGCGAGCGCAGTAGCGCGCTCGCCAGGGACTCGCGGCTAAACGAGAACATGCGTAGAATGAAGCGATTGCTTGCCCCCTTGCTCCTCGTTTTGCCGGGGACTGCCCATGCAGGGACTGGAACCACGCGCACAAGAATCGTTTGACGTCTTCATCAGCTACGCCCATGCGGATGACGCCGATGGACACGTCTCGGAGTTCGTTGCGCTTCTTCGCGAGGTCCGCGATACGCAGCAGTATCGCTCCTGGCAGATCTTCTTCGATCTAAAGGCGATCGAACCCGGCGACGACTGGCAACAACGGCTGACGCGGGTGACGGCGGCCGGGGCGATGATCGTGCTGCTGTCGCCGAGTTATTTTCGCTCTGAGTGGTGCCGCAAGGAGTGGCAGGGCTTTCGCGAACAGGAACAGAAGCCGCCCTGCCTCGATCGCGTCTTCCCCGTCTATCTGCAAACCGACGACACTCTCGATGACTCCGCTCAGGATGATGACTGGCACAAGGACCTGGCTCGCCGTCAGCACATCGACCTGCGCGAGGTGTGGACCGTGCAGGGAACAAAGGAGCAAGCCCGCAAGACCCTGGAACGACTCGAAAGGCTGATCTCGGATCGGCTCAAGGACCACGCCCATCAGCGGCAGATGCGCCGCCTCGGCATTCCCTATCAGTCGATCCCGCTGCCGCCGTACTTCGTTCCCCGTCCCGACGACCTCAGTCGCGTCCGGCAGGCGCTTCTCTCGACGGAGGGCGGGCCAGGACTGGTGATGAGCGCGGTGTTCGGCATGGGCGGCATCGGCAAGACGACGCTGGCCGCCGACCTGGTGCGGCAGGCAGACGTTCGCGATTACTTCGAGGACGGCATCCTCTGGGCCACCCTCGGCCAGAACCCGGAAGTGCGCTCTCTGCTCAGCCAGTGGATCATCGCGCTGGGCGACCACAGCTTCCGCTCCAGCGATGCCGGCGATTATCAGGCACATCTGCGGAGCCTCTTGCAGAGCAGGAAGATGCTCCTCGTCATCGACGACGCCTGGTCGAGCGACCACGTCAACTGGTTTCGCGTGGGCGGCGACCGCTGCCGGGTGCTGGTGACGACGCGCGATCAGGGTATCGCCCGGGCCATTCATGCGACGTCCTTCGACCTGGACGTGATGACGCCGGAGCAGTCGCTGGCGCTGATCACCGGCAGACTGGGCCGGCCACTGCGAGGGGACGAGCAAGACCATGCGGCGCGGCTGGCAGAGGACGTGGGCCGGCTGCCGCTGGCTCTGGGATTAATTGCGTCGCAGGCGGCGGACGGCATTCCGTGGGGTCAGCTGCGCGAGGACCTGCGCCGGTATTACAATGATGACCATCCCGAGACGGCGGACGGAGTCAAGCCGTTGCCGAGTTTTGTCACCTATTTCGACCGCACACTGCGTGAGAGTCGGCCCCTGAACGAAGCGAAGATCATCCTCGTCGGCCGCGGTGAGGTCGGTAAAACGTCTCTCGTTAACCGCCTAGTCCACAACACCTTCAATCCGGAAGAAAACAAAACGGAGGGAATCAGGATTACCAAATGGCTGATCCGTTTGCGCAGCGACGCCCTGACCCTGCACATCTGGGATTTCGGTGGACAGGAAATCATGCACGCCACTCACCAGTTTTTCCTGACTGAGCGGAGCCTCTACTTGCTGGTTCTCAACGGCCGTCATGGACAGGAAGACGGCGAGGTCGAGTATTGGCTCCGTCTCATCAAGGGTTTCGGCGGCGATTCGCCAGTCATTGTCGTGCTGAACAAGGTCAGCCATCATCTATTCGACCTCAACCGCCGTGCCCTCCAGCAGAAGTACCCGAACATCAAGGGGTTCGTCCTCACCGACTGTAAAGATTTATGCGGAATTGACGACCTCCGCAAGGCGATCACTGAAGAGGTGGATCACCTTCCCCTCCTGCGGGAGAAATTCCCCGCTCAGTGGTTCCGTATCAAGGAACGGCTCGCCAGCATGCGGGACAACTACCTCACATTCGAGAGCTATCGCAAGCTGTGTCGAGATCTCGGGGAGCCAGACCCAAAAGCACAGGAGGACCTAGCTCGGTTCCTACATTCTCTCGGGGTAGCCTTGAACTACCGCGACGACCCGCGGCTGAGCGACAAACACGTCCTCAACCCTCATTGGGTCACCGAGGGGCTTTACACCGTCCTCAACGCCAAGAGGCTGGAAGAGCACAAGGGGCAACTCAGTGTTGCGGATCTCGCTCGATTGCTTCCGTCCAAGGACTACCCGCGGGAGATGCACGGGTTCCTACTTGAGCTCATGCGGAAATTCGAGTTATGTTTTCCGATCCCGGACGACCCGAGCTTATATCTGGTCCCCGAGTTGCTGGGCAAGGATCAACCAATTGAGGCCGAGAGGCTCCACCCAGAGGATTGTCTGAACTTTGAATATCGTTACTCCGTCCTACCCGAAGGGCTGTTGCCGTGCTTCATTGTCCGCACCCACTCTTTGAGCGAAGGCCGGCAACGCTGGCGGACGGGCGTCATCCTGGAGTTCGACGACAACCAAGCTCTAGTGAAGGCCGCCCTTCAGGACACCCCGCCTCGAATCATCGTCAATGTTACCGGCGCGCCAGACCGCCGGCAGAACCTACTCGCTCTGATCCGCTCCGAGTTCGAGCGCATTCACGCCAGGTTCCCCAACCTCGGTGTGGAGGAGTTCGTTCCGCTTCCGTGGGATCCCGCGGTGGCGATCCCGTGGCGGAAGCTGCGGGTGCTGGAGGAGAATGGGGTCTCAAAGCTGATGGATGTGGTCGGCGAAGAGGTGATCGAACTCGACGTGCAAGAGTTATTGACTGGGGTGGATGTGGCAGCACCACGGCGGAAAGATCGCGGCGCTGGTCAATCGCCAGCGGCTGTGCTTGTGTTCTTCAGCTACTTTCACCGGGACGAACTTCACCTCGGGCAACTCAAGGGCCATGTTAGGCTTTTGGAGCGACAAGGGCTGATCGAGCCGTGGGACGACCGGCAGGTCCGCCCTGGGGACGAATGGGCCGGGGAGATCGACGAGAATCTGAACCGAGCCGACCTAATCTTGTTTTTGGTCTCGCACCACTTCATCAATTCGGACTACTGTTACAAGATCGAGCGGGCACGGGCTCTTGAGCGGGCTTTGGCTCACGAGGCCACTGTCATCCCAGTCATCCTTGACGACGTAGACCTGCAAGGAGAAGAGTTCATGAGTCTGCAAGTGCTGCCGACAGACGCGAAGCCAATTCTGTCGGCCCAGCAATGGCCGAACCCTAATGCAGCCTGGCGGAACGTCGCCGAAGGCATTCGCAAGGTGGTAATGGAATTGCGCAAGAAGAAAGATCACCCCCGTTGAGATGGTGTTCGGATAGGCCGTGAGGGTGGTCCTATTCTGGAAGTCGCGCTCGCTGCGACCCGCCACATGAACCTCCCCACGAATGGTGGACACCCAGTTAAGAGTGTAAACTCACTCTTAGGAGGTCCACGATGACAAAAGCACGACGCACATTCACGCACGAGTTCAAGATCGCCGCGGTCCAGCTCGTCACC
>JBBSDR010001051.1:0-3568 GCA_038240465.1 Gemmatales bacterium | reverse complement strand
CGCTGCGCGGCCGCATCCGCCATCGCCTCGTCCTGCTCGCCCGGTTCGAGGACAAACTCGATCCGAGTTGGACGCCGTTTCTTCAGGAACCGTGTGGGCCGGATAGCAGTCCGGCGGACTTCGACCCGGCCCGGTTCGTCCAACTGGCGCCGCTCGCTCCATTCACGAAGAACGAGATTGCCCACTGGCTCTACCGTCATCTGGAGCAGCAGGAAGCCGAGGTTTACGCCAGTGAGTTGAAGAAAACGACGAAGGGCCAGCCCTTCCTGGTATTCAATCGGCTGCGCGAGGAGTTGGCCGTCCCGACCGGAGAATGACCGTATGACAGCGCTTCACTATCACGGCGACGGGACCGGCTATCCCTACCTGGCCGGCGAGGGCCTGGCAAAAGTAGTCAACGTCGCCCTTGTCCTGGGCCGGCCGCTCCTGGTGAAGGGGCCGCCCGGCTGCGGCAAGACGCGCCTGGCCGAGTCCGTCGCCCGCGAACTGGACCTGCCGCTCTTTGAGTGGTACGTCAAGTCCACCTCGCAGGCCCGCGACGGCCTGTACAGCATCGATGTCCTGCGCCGTTTGCAAGATGCCCAGATGCAGGACCGGAAAGCGCAGACGCTGGTCCCCTACATCCGCTTTGGCGAACTCGGCAAGTCGTTCCGCTGTCCGGGCCGGTCGGTGCTGCTGATCGATGAGATCGACAAGGCGGACATCGACTTTCCCAACGATCTGCTGCGCGAACTCGATCAGAAAGCGTTCACGATCGAGGAACTCGACGCCGCCCAGTTGACCGACGAGGACCGGGCCAACGGATGGGCCAAGACGTATCACGCCGTCGCCACGCCGCTGATTGTCATTACCAGCAACGATGAGAAAGAACTGCCCGATGCGTTTCTGCGCCGGTGTCTGTTTCACTACATCGAGTTTCCCTCGGCGGAACGGCTGTGCGACATCGTTCGCGTGAACCTGCAAGGCCTGGACGTCAGCGCCCGGCTGGTCGAACTCGCAGTGCGGCGAATGGGCGAGTTGCGGCAGGTGAGCGCGGTCCGCAAGCCGCCGGCGACAAGCGAACTTATCGACTGGGTGCGCATCCTGCATCACTGGAGCATCGACACCACTGTCCTGGAGAATGCGGCGCGGTTGACGGACCTGCCCGGCTGGGAGATGCTGTTCAAGCACCAGCAGGATTTGCAGGCGGTCCAGCGACAGGCGCAAGGAGAAGTTGCGGAATGAGCAAACCGGGCTTACCGCTGCTGAAACTGTTCACACGCCTGCGCGGCCTGGGGCTGCCGCTGGGGGTGGCGGAGTACGTCGCGGCCCTGCGCGCCGTCCTGGAAGTCGGCGTGGCCTCGCGCGGTGAACTGACCTGGGTGTGTCAATGCCTGTGGGCGCATTCGCTTGAGGAACAGCAGCAAGTCGCCCTGGCCGTCGAGGCCACCCTGCCCGCGCGCCTGACCGAAGCGGACCTGGAACGGATGCACCAGCCGCCCGAACCCGGCGATACTTCTTCAACTGGTGGCCCGAGTTCGCCGGCACAGGGCAAGGGACAGACTCGCGCTGAAGGAGGCGAGACGAGCGGAGATTTCCCGGTTGCGGTGGGAGGCGCGGCGGAGGGCAAGTCGGTCGTGATGCCGCGGCCCGCTCTGCACGAGGGCGAGCGGAGCAGGTCGTTCGATCTGGCTGGCGTGCCGCGTGTGCCGCCGCGTGCCATGCACCGCGCCTGGCGCAGACTGCGAAACATGCAGCGAACCGGCCCGGCCACGGACCTCGACGTCTCGGCGACGGCGCTTCAGTTGGCGCGCAACGGTGTCCTGACGGCCCCGGTCCTGCTGCCGCGCCGCTGCAATCGGTCGGGCGTGGTGGTATTGCTGGATGAGGGCGGGTCGATGGTCCCGTTTCGCCGGCTCGTCAGCGCTCTGTTGCACGCTGTCCGCCACAGTGGCCTGGCGCGAGCGGACGTCTTCTCGTTCCATGACGTGCCGGGCGAGACCCTCTTTCGTGAAGGCGGATGGAGCGGGCCTGTGGCGCTCGATGCCGTCTTGCAGGGCCTTGGCGATTCGGGTTTGCTCGTCGTCAGCGATGCGGGGGCGGCGCGAGGCCGGTTCGACCAGGCTCGGCTGGATCAAACGACGGCCTTTCTCGACTGGGCGCGCTCCTGTGCAGCGCGGCTGGCCTGGCTGAACCCGGTGCCGCGTTTGCGCTGGCTGCGGACGACGGCGGGGGCGATTGCGCGTCTGGGTGTGCCGATGAAGCCGCTGGATCGAGAGGGCATGGAATCGGCAATCGAGGTGCTGCGAGGGCGAGGACCATGAGCGCCGCGCCCGCCACTTCCGCCGCCCGCGCCTTTGCTCGCCGCTTTGGCCGCGCGCACGTCGCCCTGGCGCTTCATGCGTCCGTGCCGCTCGGCTTGACGCCCGAACTTCTGCACTTGATCCGCATCAATTTCGTTCCGCAAGCGCCGTGGATGGCCGAGGCCGACTTGCTGCTGTCGTCCCTGTGCCACGACACTGGCGGCGGTTTCTATCAGATGGAGCCGGCGACCCGCGAGACGCTGCTGGACGAATTGCGCTTCGATCCCGCATTCGGCAACGACCGCCTTCGCGGCGTGGCGTCGCTGCTCGTCGCCCATGCCGGGCGCGAACTGCCTGCGGTGAGCGATGCCGAGGAACACTGGTTTTTGCTCGCTCTCGAACTGACGGGGTTGGCCTATCTCGATCCTGGTGCCGCCGCCGAGCAATTCGCCGCCGCGCTGAAACAGGGGTTGGAAGGCGGACAATCGGATGACGTGCTGCGCGTGGCGCGATTGGCCGAGGAACTGGCTGCGCCGCTCGCTGGCGAGGAGAAAGTGCTGCTGTACGCGGCGGGTGTGTCGCGGCTGCGTGGTGGAGCAGTGGACGAAGCAAGCCGGTGGTTCGAGGCAGCGGGAAGTGCAACCAGGCCAGTGCGGATCGGCTCTGTCGAATTGCCTGCTCCGTCCCGGCTCCTTCCATCGGGCGGCAAAACAGCGGCGGCTGCCGCTGCCGCGATCCTAACCGTGATGATGCCGCTTGATCTCGGCGAAGGTGTGAGGATGGAGTTCGTTTGGGTGCCGCCAGGCACGTTCTGGATGGGCGGAGGTGGCGGCAGTCCCGGTGACAAGCAAGTGGAGATCACGGAGAGATTCGGATTGGGCGTCTATCCGGTGACGCAGGAGCAGTGGCAGGAGGTGATGGGCAACAACCCCAGCTATTTCTCCCGCACCGGCGACGGCAAGGACAGGGTCAAGGACGTCTCCGACGCGGACCTGCGGCAGTTCCCCGTGGAGTGGGTGTCCTGGGAGGATGTCGTCAACGAGTTCCTGGTCAAGCTCAATGAACGAGAAAAGGCGAGTGGATGGTTGTACCGCTTGCCGACCGCGGTGGAATGGGAATATTCTTGTCGAGGAGGGCTGACTTCTAAAGATGAGTGTTCCTTTCACTTCTACTTCGACAAACCAAGCGACGACCTTTCGTCCAGAGAAGCGAACTTCGACGGCAACTATCCAGACGGTGCCGCTGCTAAAGGACCCAATCTCGAACGAACGACGAAGGTAGGTTCG
>JBBSDR010001050.1:0-3571 GCA_038240465.1 Gemmatales bacterium | reverse complement strand
GACTGATCGCCGCCGCCCAGCCAGACACCCGTCGCGTGGGTCAACGGCTCGACGAAAGAGGACTCGTCCGCCCGTTGCCGGTCGCGTGTGTGTATCACCTCCACCGAGTTGACGTTCTGGTTCTTCCAGAAGAGATAGCTCGACGAGACCTCGTTCCGATCGGAACTCTCGCTGGCCGTCGGGATGACGACGAGCCGGGCTTTCCTTCCCCCGGCCAGTTCGAGGAAGCGGTCGCGAACACCGTCCGGCACCTTGCCGCCGCCCACGAGCAGGAGCGATCCCGTGGTTTTCAGCACGAGCGAGGGGGCCGTTTTCGACGTCCGCGGCTCCGCGGCAGTCAGGACAGCGGGTATAAACCCAATTGAGAACAGAGTTGACAGGCAACCGATCAGGGAGGAGAGGGTGCTGATCCGGCGAAGCAATAGCGTACGCGTCACGGGCACCTCGTGTGATTGGGAGGGCGAGACGGTAGGTTCCGCAGTGTGACCGCATCCGGAGAGAAACCACGGCAGGAGGCTGAGTTCCGAACCGCAGGGACAGATCACTCATCTATCTAACATCATACCTTTACCAGACCTGCTCATGAAGTGCGATAGGAAAAAATGGGTTGAGTTGCCGACTTGCGCCGGCAGTGGCGTCATAACCCGCAAATCCCGCCAGTGTGGACTTTCTTCTACAGATAGCGCTCCAGCAGCCGGCGCGACAGCGGATCGAGCGCCTCGACGTTCGCGATAAGGTAGCGAATGCCGTGCGCGTCGATCACCATCGCCCGTCCCTCGCCCAGCGGGCAAACGTCGTCCTCGTTGTTCAGGATGAACCGCGCCAGGCCACGATCGGTCTCGACTGCCCACTCCGTCGGCTCGACAACGCCGCTGACGCTCAGCACCCGCCGCAGTTGCGGCAAGAACTCGCGCCGCGGCAATTCCTCTTCGAGCAGTTGCCGCAATGGCTCTCCCAGTTCGTCGAGGTCCTCGATCCAGACCAGCTCACGGCCGCCGGCGTCCAGCAGGGAGATGCCCCGGCGCGGCGCCGTGATCGGAAAGCCGCGCACCACCTCGACGCCGACGTGTTCCCGGCCATCCTCGCCAGTCAGTACCAGCCGGCCCCAGGCATCCAGATGCAGGCGATAGGGACTCATAGAACGTGTTCCTTCGTCATTTCCTTCTGGGCGCGATGCAGCCGGGCGTAGGCGCCATCGCTCGCGATCAATTCGTCGTGCGATCCCACCTCGACGATTTTTCCCTGCTGGACCACGACCAGCCGGCTCGCGCGCCGCAGAGTGCTGAGACGATGAGCGATGGCGATCGTCGTCCGGCCCCGCGTCAGGTTTTCGAGCGCTGCCTGGATCTCGCGTTCCGTCGCGGTATCGACCGACGACGTCGCCTCGTCGAGGATCAGCAGGCGCGGGTCCATCAGCAGCGCGCGGGCGATGGAGATGCGCTGCCGTTCGCCGCCGGACAGCGACTGGCCGCGCTCGCCGACAGGAGAGTCATAGCCGTTGGGCAAGCGCAGGATGAACTCGTGCGCGCGGGCCGCCCGCGCCGCGGCGACAATCTCCTCGCGGCTCGCGCCGCGCTTGCCGTAAGCGATGTTGTCCGCGATGGTGCCGAAGAAGAGGAACGGCTCCTGCAAGACGATGCCGATGTTCTGGCGATACTCCTGCACCGGGAACGAGCGAATGTCCACACCGTCAACGAGGATCGCCCCGGCGGCGACGTCGTAAAAACGACAAACGAGGTTGATGAGCGTACTCTTGCCGGCGCCCGATGGCCCGACCAGACCGATCATCTCGCCCGGCTCGATGAGCAGATCGAGTCCATGCAGCACTTCGCGCGCGCCGTACTTGAAGCGCACGCTCTTCAGTTCGATACGGCCTTCGAGCCGGCCCGGATGCACCGGCTTGACCGGCTCCGGCACACTCGGGACACGATCGAGGATCTCGAAGATGCGCTGGGCGCTGGCGGCGGCGCGCTGCACGGCCGTCACCATGCGGATCATCGACTCGATTCGGCCATAGAACCTGGCAATGTATGCCAGGAAGAGCGTGATGACGCCGACCGTGATGGTCCCCTGGTAAGCCTGGTAGCAGGCAAATCCCCAGACAACGAGCAAGCCAACCGTGGTCAAGAACGACACTGCCGGCGTGAAGAAGGACCACAGCAGGTTGACGAGGTTATTGGCACGCAGCAGACGCTGGTTGGCATCGCGGAATCGGCCGATCTCGCGCTCCTCCTGGGCAAACGCCTTGACGACGCGGATGCCGGGAATGGTGTCGGCCAGAATACTCGTCACTTCCGACTCGGCCACCCCGGCGCGGCGAAAGTTGCGCAGGAGCCGGCCGCGCACCCAGGCGGCCAGCCAGACAATCAGCGGAAAGGGCAACAGCGTGGCCAGGGCGAGAGGCGCGTTGATGTACAGCAGGATGCAGGAAGTCATGACGATCATAATGCCGTCGGCGGCGAAATCGACGACATAGGACGACAGGAAGTTGCACAGCCGGCCGGTGTCGGAGTTGATGCGCGAGATCAGGTCGCCGGTCCGCTTGCCGCCGAAGTACTCCAGCGACAGCGATTGCAGATGCGCGTAGGTATCCTGGCGCAGGTCGGCCGTGATGTATTCGCTAGCGAAATTCAGAGTCAGGAGCCGGCCCCAGTCGAGGACCCAGGCGAGGACCGCCGCCGCGAGCAGCCCGCCGAGGAGCCAGGGCACCAGGTCGAAGTCGCCCTTCTGGCCGGCCTGGTGCGGCACGAGGACATCGTCCAGCAATGGTTTGGTCAGGTAAGGCGGAACCAGGCCAGCCGTCGTGCTGGCAACGGTCAGCAGAAACCCGAGCAGGATCAGGCCGAGCCGCGACCGCGAGTAGCCGATCAGCCGCAGCAGCGAGGAGACGCGCGGGGCCGCCGATTCGGGATTGCACGCCTTGCAGATGCCGTCCGCGCCAAGAACGGCCCCACAACTCGGACAGACGGTGCTGCCCAGAGTGGGCAGTCCGCGTTGCGCTCTCAGGAACTCCTCGTGTCGCTGAACGAGCCGGCTGGCATCTTTCGCCCGCCCGGCCGTATAACGAAACTGCACCAGTCTTCCTAAACTATTGAACAGTTCGAGGCTGCCGGCCCCACCCTGGTCACGCTGAGCCAGCGAACTTTCAGGCGTCAGCGGCCAGGCTTGCCATTTCCGCTCATGAGGTGTGCCATTGGCGGAGGGCGTCCAGGCGCCGAGCAGGCGGCGATCTGTCACCAGAACGAGGCCAGGGGCGTAAAAAAGGCGTTCGTCGAGGTCCGGCTCGAACCAGGCGACGAGGGTCTCTCCGGGTTCGAGGTGGGACTGGGCGTCTTTTCGCCAGTGGTCCGGCAGGGCTTGCCAGTCGTGAATCGCGTCGTTCAAGTTGCTCGCCTGCCTCCTCGGCTCACCAGTGTGCGCCGTTTTCCCGATCCGTGCTACCGGCATAGATGTTGCATTTAACGGAATGCGAACTGGCCGGAAGCTCTCCTGTACTTATATTAGCATCGCTGCCCGCAGGCTCACTCCTAAGATGATTGCGAGAACGCGAATAGTCGCGCGAACAAACGGT
>JBBSDR010001049.1:0-3579 GCA_038240465.1 Gemmatales bacterium | reverse complement strand
GTGATTCACTTTCTTGCCGGAATAATAGCGGGCCTCACCGATCACATTTGGACGATCCAAGAATGGGCCACCTATCCAGCCAGAAAGCGTATTAGAGACTCCTGATGTGGATTTATAGGCGGCAACTCAGATAGGACACGACCGGCGTTTCGCGCAGGGCCTCTTTTCATTCGCACTTCCAGAAAGGTCCACCAGTCAAACGCGCGCATCCCTCGCGATCAGATCGTTGACGCGATGGGCGAAAGCCGCAGGGTCTTTCAGCTTCGATCCCTCGGCTAGCATCGCCTGATCGAGCAGCAATCGCGCGTAAAGTTCCAGACGCGGCTCTTCCGGCGTCTTCTCATGCAGTTCGCGCAGCGCCGTGACGGCGGCATGCTCCGCGTTGATCTCCAGCACACGCTTGACCGCGTCGCCGAGGTCCTCGCGTCCCATGCGGCCCAACAGTCGCTCCATGTGAGCCGAGACGCCGCCCTCTGCCGCTACCAGACACGCGGCACTCTCCTTCAAACGCCGTGACAGCCGCACGTCGCTCACTTCCGGAAGGGCCGCCTTCAGATAGCCGAGCAGACCCTGGTATCGTTCGCTCTGCTCCTTGTTCTCCTCGTTTCCCGCATCCAGTTCGCCGCGATCGACGGCCTTGAGCTGCTTGCTCTTGTACTCGTGCAGCGACGAGACGACGAACTCGTCGATCGAATCGGTCAGCAGCAGCACATCCTGGCCGCGGCTGCGAAAGACCTCCAGATAGGGCGAATGCTCGATCTGTTGTCTCGTCTCACCGATCAGGTAAAGAATCTCCGCCTGGTCGGCCGGCATCGCTTCGACGTACTTCTCCAGCGAGGTCAACTGGCCCGCTTCCGTCTTCATCGACTCGAACAGCAGCAGATCGGCGATCTTCTCGCGGTTGGGCCAGTCGCGCGACACGCCTTCCTTCAGCATGTCCCCCAGCGCTCGATAGAAGGAGACATACTTGTCGTACTCGTCCTCCTTCATCGCCTTGAGTTCTTGAAGGATCGTGCGGACGAGGTCTTTCTGGATCAGTTCGAGCAGGCGGTTTTGTTGCAGGATCTCGCGCGAGATGTTCAGCGGCAGGTCCGACGAATCGACGACGCCCTTGACGAATCGCAGATAGCCCGGCAGCAGGGCCTCACAGTGGTCCATGATGAGTACGCGCTGGATGTACAGCCGCGGGCCGACGCGCTGATCGCCGCCACCCCACTGCATCTCAAGTGGCCGCTCCGACGGGATGAACAGCAGCACCTTGTACTCCTGCTGGCCCTCGGTGGCGTAGTGGATGACCCGGGCCGGCTCGTCCATGGCCCCGGCGATCTGCTGATAGAACTCCTTGTACTCGTCGGCCGTTACTTCCTTCTTCGGCCGGAGCCAGATGGCGGCGCGGGCATTGAGCGTCTCCTCGCCCTTTTCGCCGTCCATGACGACGGGATGCTCGATGAAGTTGGAGAACTTCTTCACGAGCTGCGTCAGCCGCCAGCCGTCGAGGAACTCCTTGGCGTCCTCCTTGAGATGCAGCACGACGTCGGTGCCGCGCGCCGGCTTCTCGACCGTCTCGACGCTGTATTCGCCCTGGCCGTCGGACTCCCAGCGCACGCCCTGTTTCGGATCGCCGGCCTGGCGCGACAGGACAGTCACCTTGTCGGCGACCATGAAGGCGGAGTAGAAGCCGACGCCGAACTGGCCGATGAGGTCGGGCCGGCCGGCGGTGTTCTCCTGGCGCAGATGTTCGAGATAGGCGCGCGTCCCCGACTTGGCGATGGTGCCGAGCTGATCGATGATGCGCTCGTGCGACATGCCAATGCCGTTATCCGAGATGGTCAGCGTGTTGCTCTCGGCGTCGGGAGTGATCTTGATGCGCCAGTCCTTGTTGTCCTCAAGGATGTCTTCGTGAGCGAGGGCGTCGAACTTGATCTTGTTGATGGCGTCGGAGGCGTTGCTGATCAGCTCGCGCAGGAAAATCTCGCGGTTGGAATAGAGCGAGTGGGTGATCAGGTGCAGGAGCTGCTTCAGCTCGGTCTTGAACTCGAGTTTCTCCATGCGCTTGGTCCTTGTGGGGTTTGCCGCTTGCGGCGTTGCAAGGGTATCTGTAAAGCCGCAAGCGGTCCGCCACTTTCAGTGATATCGCTCGGGGGCGCAGCGCGTCAAGCGTTGCAGGAAACTGCCCCGTCTGATAGTTTGACTTCACGATAGGAGAGAACACCATGAGCGATCCCACTGCGCAAGACGATCTTCCCCCCAATGCAAGCAACACCGGGTCGGTGCCGTCCCTCGAAGGCGCCCAGCGCTACGGCGCCGGCCGCCGCCGCGGCGAACTCGACGACGAGATCGAACGCGAACTGCAGGAAGCGATGGGCGACGCCAACTTCGATCAGCTCATCGCCGATCCCAACCCGCGCCAGCAGCGCGTTCCCTCGGCCACGCCGGGCAGGCTCAAGGGCAAAATCATCAGCATTCACGGCCAGGACGTCTTCGTTCAGGTGCCGGGCGGACGCTCGCAGGGCATTCTGCCCATCATGCAGTTCACCGAAGGCCCGCCGAAGATCGGCGACGAGGTCGAGGTGACCATCGAGGGCAGCCAGGACGGCTCGCTGATCCTGTCGCGCAAGGGCGCGGTCATGCACGTCGATTGGTCGAGTGTGGCCAACGGCATGATCGTCGAGGCGCGCGTGATCGAAACGAACAAGGGCGGCCTGTCGGTCGAGGTCTCGGGCATTCGCGGCTTCATGCCGATCAGCCAGATCGATCTGTATCGCGTCGAGAACGCCGAGCAATACGTCAATCAGAAACTGCGCTGCGTCGTCACCGAATGCGATCCCGAGGAACGCAACCTCGTCGTCAGCCGCCGCGCCCTGCTCGAGAAGGAGCGCCAGGAGGTCCAGGAAAAGGTCTGGGCCACCCTTGCCGAGGGGCAGGTCATGGAGGGCATTGTCCGCTCGATCCGGGAGTTCGGCGCTTTTGTCGATATCGGCGGCGTCGATGGCCTGCTGCCGATCAGCCAGTTGAGTTGGGCGCGGGTCGAACGGGTCGAGGACATCGTGCAGGTCGGCCAGACCGTCAAGGTGATCGTGCTGAAACTGGACACCGAGAAGAGGAAGGTGAGCCTGGGTCTGAAGCAGCTCTCGGCCAGCCCGTGGGACACCATCCACGAGCGCTACGCTCCCGGCACCGTGGTCAAGGGCAAGGTGACACGGCTGGCCGAGTTCGGCGCCTTCGTGGAACTGGAGCCGGCCATTGAGGGACTGATCCACATCAGCGAACTGGCGCCGCAGCGGGTCTTCCGCGCCCGCGACGTCGTGCAGGTCGATCAGGAAGTCAACGTCCTGGTGGTGTCGGTCGATCAGGAGAGCCGGCGCATCGGTCTGTCGCTGAAGCAGGCCCTGGCCAAGGCCGCGCCTCCTCCGGCAGACGACGCGGACGACGAGGAGGCATACGTCCCGTCTCCGCCGCGGCCGCGCAATCCGAACCTGCGCGGCGGTATCAATTCGTAATTCGGTTAGCCGCGACGCGAGTCTTCGAGCGGAGCGCGTGATGCGATAACGCTGGACGCGCTCCACTCGAAGACTCGCG
>JBBSDR010001048.1:0-3581 GCA_038240465.1 Gemmatales bacterium | reverse complement strand
TAACCCGTCAAAACTCGAGATGGACACGCAGCCCACCGATGGCCACAGGGCCACGATCCCGGTTGTAGGCGGGATGGTCCACACCCTGGAAGTCGAACGTCAGGTTGATGCCCTTGATTACCTCCAGGTTGTAGTTGACCTCGATGATCTTCTCCAATCCATAGTTGAGCCGGCCATCGCCGATAATGAAGCCAAGTCCGCCGGCGGCCAGGTACTCGCGATGTTCCGGCGACAGGCCATTGCAGACCACGGCCAGCCCCACCCGGTCCTGCGGCCGACACCAGCAGCGGCCCTTCAACTCCAAACCCAGCGCCGCCGTCATGTCGATCTCGGTGAACGCCCAGGTTTCCGTGTGGCCATCGTTCCAGCCAAGCCGGGAGAACGCTCCCAGGTCGGCAGTCAATTCCTGCTCCAGACTCATGCCGAGGCCGTACTTGAAGCGGTAAGCGCGCGTCGTCGTCACGTCGGGATTGACCGGCATCAGGGCCACCGCCTCGCTGTACTTGCCCATGTGAGCGCGGTTTGCATAGGTGAGCAGTCGCAGTTTGCCGGGATGCTCGTTCAACGTGTAACGGCCCTCCCATTCGAGGACCTGGCCGTTCGCCCGGAGAAAGCGCGGGTCGATCGTCGAGCCGTTGGCGAAGGCCGGTTCGGCAAAGATGCCGTAGCGAATGGCCCAGTCCTTCTGGTTGTAGTCGAGAGTGAAGCCGTAAGTGTAACCGCGGACGTTGGCCGGATAGTCCCAGGCGCCGTTGAACATCAGCGACCAGTTGAGGAACTGCGTGCGCGGATCGTGACTGTAGCGGTTGTCGTCGAACTGGTCCTCGGCGGCCAGTTTGCCAACAGTCACTGTGAGCCGCTCGATGTCACGCATGCCGGCGATCTGGTTCGGAGCGTCCTCGACCTTCTCCTGCTCGCCGCCGAAGCCGCACGTCTGCCGGAAAAACAGCCGGGCGATGTAGGGTGTCGGCTCGGGAAGGCCAATGCGGGTGATCTCGCCGTTGGGGAAGCCGGCAAGGCCCTGCGTGCTGCTGAACCCGCGGCCGCCGGCAATCTCGGGATTGAAGACGAGGTCGCCGCCCTCCCACAGTCGGGCGGCATAGTAGATCGTGCTGGTCAACGAGGTGGGAGCATTCTCGTCCGGGAGCAGGCTGCGGCCGCCAATGTACGGCGAGCGGAAATGATCGTGTTCCTGCGTGACCACCGTCGTCTGCGCATGGGCGCTGTACCACGTTTCCTGAGGTTCCTTGTCGTTCTTCTTGTCGCCATTCTCCTTGTCGCCGTTCTCGCTCTTCTTGTCGCCATTCTCTTTTTTCGCGTCGTCCTCTTTCTTGTCGCCGTTCTCGCTCTTCTTGTCGCCGTTCTTCTTGCCGCCGTTCTCCTTGTCGTCCTTGCCGTTTCCTTCTTTCTTGTCTCCCTCGCTTTTGTCGGAATCCCCATTTCCCGCCCTTTCGTGGCTGGGAGAGTGAAGGCAGTGCCAGTAAGCCCGGAGTGCCTGGGGGAAGGTGTGGGGGCGTCCGGGGCAGGAGGCAGCCACCCTTGGCGCAGCCGCTGCGGACTGGTTGGCGGCACACGCCGGACAAGGAGCGTAGGAAACAGGCTTGATAGGCACGGCAACGGGAGGCTCGGCAAGGGGCAGAGGTCCCATCCAGGGAGCGTCGTGTCCTGGAGAAAAGACCGATTCGCTCGAAAGGACCCAGTTTCCAGCCGAAGCGGCGCGTGCCAGGACCAGAGTCAGCAGCACGGCGGCGAGACAGGCAATTCGGACAAACGCGGCAAGCCGGAGCGCTGGCCGAGAACGGAATCGCATCCTGTCGCTCATCTCCAACCTCACATTCTGGACGAGGGCGCACGCCGCCTGGCAGACTCTTCCGTATATATCGGTTGCAGAGGTTGTAACGATCCATGAAGAAGCGGCCGCTCCGGGAACAATTGGCCTCAAGCTGCCGTGTGAACTTTGTGAAAAGAGACACGAATTACTGTTGACTTTCGCTATGGGTGTCTGAGAATGACCCCGCACGACACTATTTAGGCGACCCGGCAGCCCCGCGTGGCGGAGGCGCATGAGCAGCAATCGGCCCGAATCAGGTGACGCGGACTCGCGCCAGGCAGGCCAGCTGTTCGCTCTCAGTCAGGTCGGCTTCGAGATGGTGGTCCCGATCGTCCTCGGGCTGGTGCTCGACGACAAGCTCGGCTGGCGGCCCTGGGGTGTCGTGGCGGGTGCCGTGTTGGGGCTGGTGGGCGGAATGGCCCATCTGCTCTGGATGCTCAAGAAGTTCGAGCAGAAAGATTCCTCCTCGAAACAGGACGAATCGTGATTGGGCGCTTGCTGTTACTGTACGTCGCGGCCCTGGCCTTCTGGGTGCTGATCAGCCTGCCGGCTCGCGCCTTGATGGCGGACGGCGACGAGGCGGCTCGCCTGGGGATCTATTGCGGCACCGCCCTGCTGCTGTGCCTGGTGCCGACGAGCGTGACGCTGTGGTGGGGCCGGCATGCCCTGGAGAAGTCTCCCGATCAGCAGTTCGCCGCCGTCATGGGCGGCACCGGCATTCGGTTGTTCGCGGTCCTGCTGGCCGCCTGGGGATTGTGGAGCAATGTCGAGTATGTGCACCGCGATAGTTTCTGGACCTGGCTGCTGATCGCGTATCTGTTCACGCTGGCGCTGGAGATCACGTTGTTGCTGGTGGGGCGGCCGGCCGCCGCGCCCAAACCTTGACGGAGCTGAACGGCGTATGGCACACGATCCGAAAAGCCATGTGATGGACGCGCCCGGATTCGAGTTCTTCACAACGCTGTTCGACAGCGAGGTCGTCCTCCATTTGCCCAAGATCGGCGACTTCCAGATCACCAAGTTCATGATCCTGGAGCTGATCGCTGCCGCTCTCATCCTCATCATCTACATCCCGCTGGCGCGCCGGGCACGCAACGGCGCCCTGCCGACGGGGCGCTGGTGGAACGCCTTCGAGTCGATGCTGACTTTCATTCGCGATGAGGTCGCCAAGCCCAACCTCGATCCGCCGCCGGGACATCACGAAGCCGTCCACGATCATGGTCACGATCATGGTCACGATCGCAGCCACGACCACGGCGACAAGGGTCATGCCGGACACACGCATGCGGCCCCGGCGGCCCCCGTGAGTGGGCTGAGCGAGGCGGACCTCTATGTCCCCTACCTGTGGACGGTCTTCCTGTTCGTCCTGTTCTGCAATCTGCTTGGACTGATTCCCTTCATGGGATCGCCGACGGCCAGCGTCTGGGTGACCGGCGCACTGGCACTCTGCTCGTTCATCATGTTTCACGCGGCAGCCATTGCCAAGGTGGGGCCGGTGCGCTACTTCAAATCGCAGTGGCCGAAAATCGACATCGATCTGCCCTTCATCGGCAAGGCGATGGGCTTCGGCTTCAGCCTGATGCTGTTCGTCATCGAGATGTTTGGGACGATCATCAAGGCCGGCGTGCTGGCGATTCGACTTTTCGCCAACATGTTCGCCGGCCATATGGTACTGGCGACGATCCTGCTGTTCATCGTCCTCGTTGGCGAATCGGCCAAGCAACTCACTGGCCTGTGGGCGACCGTGACT
>JBBSDR010001047.1:0-3588 GCA_038240465.1 Gemmatales bacterium | reverse complement strand
CGCGTGAGCGGCCGGGTGCTCGCCGTCCTACCCGGCCGCTTACGCGGCTCGGCTCGCCAATGCGGACGCTACACGGCGGAGTGGTATACCGTCCCCGCCGGCACCAGACGACCGACGATGACGTTCTCCTTCAGGCCCTCCAGAAGGTCCACCTTGCCCGCCAGCGCTGCCGCCGTCAGCACTCGCGTCGTCTCCTGAAAAGACGCAGCGCTGATGAAACTGTCGGATAGCACCGCCGCCCGCGAGACGCCCAGCAGCATCGGTGCCGCCGTCGCCGGCTGTCCGTCCTTCACGGCCGCGTTCGCCGCCGACAAACGCTGCTTGCTGACGATGGCCCCCGCAAGGAGTTCCGTATCGCCCGCCGTCAGCACCTTCACGCGCGACAGCATCCGTGCCACGATGATCTCGATGTGCCGATCGTCGAGCCGGACGTTCTGGGCGCGATAGACCGCCTGCACCTCGCGGAGCAAGTAGTCCTGCACGGCCTCCGCACCGCACAGTCGCAGCAGTTCCTTCGGCGCCGGTTGACCCTCCGTCAGCGCCTGACCGCGCTTCACCGCATCGCCGGTCTTCACCGCCAGCCTGGCACCTGGAGGCAGGATGTGCGCCACTTCCTCGCCATGCCGGGCAACGAAGACAACGTCCTTGCCGCGGATACGTTCTTCCGTGCGGCCCAGGCGCACCCGGCCCGCACACTCGGCCAGGACGGCGACACGCTCGGGTTCCCACGCCTCGAACAGTTCCACCACGCGCGGCAGACCGCGCGTGATGTCGTCCTTGTTATGAACGCCGCCGATGTGGAACGTGCGCATCGTCAGTTGTGTCCCTGGCTCGCCGATGGACTGCGCCGCGATGACGCCGACGGCCACGCCTTCCTCGACCAGGCGGCCCGTCGCCAGGTCGGTGCCATAGCACAACTGACAGACGCCGCGCGGGGCCGCGCACGTCAGCGGACTGCGGATGCGCACCGGTTTGAGACCCGTCTGATCGGCGATCAGCTTGCCGCTCTTGAGCAGCACCCGGCCGCGGGCATCCTCGACAGCCTTGAGGATTCCGCGCCGGCTGCCGCAGTCGTGGCAACTGACGACGACGTCCTGCGCGACATCGACCAGCCGCCGCGTCAGATGACCGGCCTCGGAGGTCTTGAGCGCCGTATCGGCCAGACCCTTTCGCGCTCCGTGGGTGGAACTGAAGTACTCGTGGACGCTCAAGCCCTCGCGGAAGTTGCTGGTGATCGGCGTTTCGAGCACCTCACCGGACGGCCTGGCGATGAGGCCGCGCATGCCGGCGAGTTGCCGCAGTTGCTCCTTGCCGCCGCGCGCTCCGGACCGCGCCATCAGCAGCACCGGGTTGAGCGAGCCGTTCCCTTCTCCTTCGCCGCCGGCCATGCACTCCATCAGGTCGTCGGTGATGCGATCCCGTGCCGCCGTCCACAGTTCGACGATGCGCTCGCTGCGATCGTCCGCGCCGATGTCGCCGGCGAGGTAGCGCTCGTGGACCTTCTCGACCTTCAGCCGCGTGGCGCGAATGACCTCGTCCTTGCTGGCCGGGGTGCGCAGATCGCTGAGGGCGAAGCTGAGTCCGCCTCGAGTGGCGAAGCGGAAGCCGAGCGTCTTGAGCCGATCGAGCAGTTCGACCGTCGCCGTTCGGCCGAGCAGCGCATGGCAGTCCGCGACGACGCGCCCCAGAACGGCTGCCGTCATTGGCAGATCGTAGAACGCCATGCCCTGCGCGAGGACGTCGTTGAACAGGACTCGGCCAACCGTCGTGTCG
This sequence comes from Gemmatales bacterium, assembly GCA_038240465.1. Lineage (GTDB taxonomy): Bacteria > Planctomycetota > Planctomycetia > Gemmatales > Gemmataceae > JBBRIK01. Next base: position 1,815 of record JBBSDR010001047.1, on the reverse strand, counting down.
ATTGTCGATTTATTGTCGATTGTCGATTGCGCGCCTTCGCGGACGATCCTTCGTTCGCGCGGCAGCCGGACGCGAATGGCTTCGTGCAGTCCGAGTTTTCCTTGCTCGTGAGCGTGGATCACCTCCGCGCTGCCGGCGAAGATCCTCAATCGCACAGCGACAATCGACAATCGACGATCGGCCGTCGTGAGGTAGCCGCACCCCAGCACGATATCCTGCGTCGGGCTGATGATCGGCTGGCCGCTCGCCGGGCTGAAGATGTTGCTCGCCGGCATCATCAGCGAGCGCGCCTCGGCGATTGCCTCGATCGACAGCGGCAGATGTACGGCTATCTGGTCGCCGTCGAAGTCGGCGTTGAACGCCTTGCACACCAGCGGATGCAGACGAATCGCGTTGCCCTCGCACAGGACCGGCTCGAACGCCTGAATGCCCATGCGATGCAGCGTCGGCGCCCGGTTGAGCAGCACCGGATGGCCCTTCATCACCTCGGCCAGCAGGTCCCAGATGCGCTCGTCCTTGTTCTCGATCAGGCCGCGCGCCTTCTTGACGGTCCCGGCCAGTCCCGTCGCGAGCATTCGGCGGATGATGAAGGGCTGGAACAGTTCCAGGGCGATCTTGCGCGGCAATCCGCACTGGTGCAGTTTCAGCGCTGGACCGACGACGATGACGGAGCGAGCGGAGTAATCGACGCGCTTGCCGAGCAGATTCTCGCGGAAGCGTCCTTGCTTGCCCTGGAGCATTTCGGTCAGCGACTTGAGTGGCCGCTGCGAGGCGCCGAGGATCGGATGCTCGCTGCCGGCGTTGTCGAACAGGGCATCGACGGCCTGCTGCAACATGCGCATCTCGCTGTGGAGAATGACGGCCGGCGCTTCCATCTCGCGCAGCCGGCGCAGGCGGCTATTGCGGCTCAGGATGCGCCGGTAGAGGTCGTTCAGGTCGCTGGTGGCGAACGTGCCGCCGCTGAGCAGCACGATGGGCCGCAGGTCCGGCGGAATCACCGGCAGACGGCGCAGCACCATCCACTCGGGCCGATTGCCGCTCTGGCGCAGCGCCTCGACCGTCTGCAACCGGGCCGTCAACTGCTCGCGGCGCGACACCGACGGACGAGCCTTGGCATCATTGTCGCGCAGTTGCCGGCGCAGTTCGACCGCAAGGGCATTGAGGTCGAGGCGGCGCAGCATCTCCTGGATTGCCGCGGCGCCGGTGGCTCCCTCGAAGGCGTCCTGGTAGTAGATGATGCGTTCGAGCGCGCTGGGCGTCATGCCGAGCAACTGAGCGAGCCGGCTGGGAGCATTGCGGAAGAACCAGCAGTGAACGACCGGTTCGGCCAGTTCGATGTGGCCCATGCGCTTGCGGCGAACCCGGCTGTGCGCCACCTGGACGCCGCATTTCTCGCAGGTCCTGTCCTTGAAGCGCAGGCCGCGCAGCTTGCCGCAGCCGCACTCCCAGTCGCGTTCGGGACCGAAGATGCGCTCGCAGAACAGGCCGCCGCGCTCGGGACGCAGACTGCGGTAGTTGAGGGTTTCGGGACGGGTTACTTCACCGGAGGACCAGGACAGAATGTCCTCGGGCGAGGCAAGGCGAATGCGCAGAGAAGCGGCACGAGTGGGCATGCGGTAGTTCCTCGGAGTTGAGAGACAAAAAAACGCCCCGCACTGTCCTGGGCGATGGACAGCCGGGGCCATGATCTTGAGGCGAGCCGGCCCGCGTAAGCGGCCGGGTTGAGGGAACACTTGAGGCGAGCCGGCCCGGGGCGCGCGCGGGGGGGGTGGGGCCAACCCCCCCCCCGGCCCCGCGGGGCCGGCCCCGGGGGCG
>JBBSDR010001046.1:0-3588 GCA_038240465.1 Gemmatales bacterium | reverse complement strand
GATACCGGCAAGATCGCCGCTCTCGTCGAGGTAGATGTGCAGGGCGTCAAACCGTGTCACGATCCTGAACCTCCGAGACAGCAACAGGGGCCGCTTGCGGCTTGGCGGCGCTGAACACCGCCAAGCCGCACGCGGCCCCTGTTGCTGTCTCGGAGGTTCAGGATCGTGACACGGTTTGACGCCCTGCACATCTACCTCGACGAGAGCGGCGATCTTGCCGGTATCTTGCGCGAACGCGCTCTCGCACTCGTCGGCGGCGTCCTCCTTTTCGGCGCCTGCGATTCCGCCGACGACGATGCCTTGCGCGCGCTCCTCGAGAAACGCTTGCGTGAGGCCGGCGGCGTCTTTCCCCTCGATCTGCACTCCAGCCGCACCTCCCTGACGCCCGCACGGCAAGAGCAATTCATCCGCACCGTTGCCCCCGACCTGCAAGGCTGGTGTGGCAGCAGTCGCGAGCTGCACGGCATTTCCATCGAATACGAGCAGGACCTGTTCGCCGCTGGCCCCGCTCTGCTGACCGAACGCAGTTACGACAACCGCTATCTGTTCATGCTGCACGCTCTCGTCGAGCATCTTCTGTTCGTCGATAACCGCACGCAGGCACGGCTCAATCCCGGAGCGCGCGTCTGCCTGCATTTCGCGAATCGGGCCTACAAGTTCGAGGTCGATGAGATCGCTCCCGATGACCTGGCGGCACTGGGCTGGACGGTCTACGACGACCGCCAACGGCCCGGGAAGTTCTTCGTGCCGAGCAGCCTGCGGGCGGGCGAGGTGCGCGTGGCCCTGCAACAGGGACTGCGACAACGCTGGCGGTCCGCGTCCGTGGTCATCGATCGGATCGAGGTGACGCGGATTGATTACGAGGGGAATAACAGCCCGGCTCCACTCTACCTGGCCGACCTGTATCTGGGGCAAGTGCGCCAGCAGCTACTCGGCAACCAGCGCCAGCGAGTGCCGGTGCTGCTCGACTGCTTCTGCCAACTCCGCTACGGTCCCGCTCTCGATCGCCAGGCGCGGCTGAAGGCGGCGGTAGAGTCCGGCGACGTCGCGCAGTATGTGGCGCTGGCGAGCCAGAGCGCCGAGGAAACTCTCACGGATGATCTGGTCGATCGTGCCGCGCAACTGCTGGCCGCGACGCCGCAACAAGCGCTGGGGCTGCTGGCGGAAGCCTGTCAGGAGGCCGACAAGCCAGGGCTGGCGCAGCTGGGACTGCGGAAAGGGAGAACGGTCGTCCAGATGCTGCGGCGGATCGGCAAGTTCGATCTGCGAACCGAGGTGATGGAACTGCAACTGAAGCTGTCGCACGCCAACCACACCGGCGACGTGGAGCGAGCGGCCTCGCTGTGGAACGATTACCTCCTGCTGGAGCCGCGGCTTGGGGAACTGGGGTTGGAAGGGTTGCGGTTGTACGCGGTCCTGCGCCGGCGCCGCGCGGTCAACCTGATTGACCGTTTTGAGTATGAGGAGGCGGAACGAGTCCTGACGCAGGTCGCCTCCGCCCAGGAGGACTTGCGGCCGATCATGGCCTCTCGATTCGGTGTCGAGTTGACGGCCATCAAGGATCGCGAGTTGGCGGCCTGTCACGGGACGCTCGGCCAGTTGTACAGCTTCCGCGGCACACCGGCGCATCAGGCGCTTGCGGTCCACTGCTTCGAGCGGGCCATGCCTCTGTTCATCCAGCCGATGGACATCGAGCGCCAGTGGGTGTACCTTGGGCATTTGGCGTGCGATCAGGGCGAGGCGGGAGCGCCCTTGTGGGAGCGCGTCCGCGAACGGCTTCCCGAACTGGGTCAGGAGACGCCCATCGCCCGGTCGGACGGACAGTATCTGCTGGCGCTGCAGTTGAAGGGGCTGTACGTCTTTGGGCCGATCGAGCGTGTGCGGACGCTGCTGGCAAGCTGGGAGGCCGGCGAGCCGCTGGAGCAATACGCTCCCGAGGTCCGGCCGATGCATCCATTCGGGGTCATCCGCCAGGCGCTGGCCCTGAACAGCACGCGCCTCTGGCGCGAGGCCGGCCGGGGCGAGAAGGATGCCGAGCGCGCGAAGAGGTTTTTCGACGCGGCCTACGAACACTTCCTGCAAGGGGGGAGCCTGTTGCAGGTGCTGGGTTACCTGTGCAAGTTGCGGCGGCACCTGTTCGCCCTGGAGGTGAGTCCCGGGAGTGCCAATCCCCGGCAGATGCTGCTCAAGACAATCGCCCGGCTCAAGGCGCAACTGCTCGAAGAGTTCGGCGACGCCGCCTGGCACGAGTTCGAGGACGGGCGCGCGTCCGGCTGGTTCGGGCGGCGTGACCCCGGCAGCGGCGTTCCCGTGACCGAACGCGCCGCCGCTCTGCTGCAAGCCGTGCGATTCAACTACTGGTGAGCCGATCCGAGCGGCTCCAAAGGTTTCACAATGCTCATGCCGGACAGCGTATCCATTGATGAGTTGGAGGAGCAACTGGCGCGGGTCGAAGTTGATATCGGCCTGATCGAGCGCTACGTTGGCGTCGTCCCGCCCGAACAGGTTCGCCGCGCGGAACGCACCCTGCGCAAACTCTGCAATGCCCAGCGCAGCAATGTCGTTCCCTTCTATGGGCTGGCCCTCCTCGCCCGGCACATCGGCGACCGCGAGAACGTGCTGCGTGCGGTCCTCGAAGCCCTGGTCCGTGCGCCCGATCACGCTCCGACGCTCGCCCTGGTCGATGCCGAGCAAGGCCGAGAATTGCGGCAACAGGCGGCTACTATCCCGATTCTTTCCCGGCGAATCGACGAGTTCCTCGCTCACGTCAACACACTCGACACCGATGCCGTCCTCAATGAGGTCCAGGCGATCGTCCAGCAGCATCCGTACTTTCACCGCGCCCAGCATTTTTACTTCTCGGTCTGCCATCAGCATCGCCGGTTCGCGGAAGCACGCGCCCTCTTCGCCTGGCTCGAACCGCGCGGCGACCGGACCGCGATGCTGCACCTGCACTTCGCCAAGGTGCTGGAAGCGTGCGGCGAGGCCGATGCGTGTCTGGAACACTGCTTGCTGTCGCTGCAGGCGGCGCCGCGGCACATGGAGGCGGCCCAACTGGCGGCCCGAATCGTCAAGAACAACGCCGCCAGGGAAAACCAACTGCGGCGCCGGACCCGCGAACTCATCGACTCGACGGACGAACCGGGCGGCCTGGACTATCTGCTCGGGGTACTGGCTGGAGAGTCGCCCGGCCAGCCTGCCGTCGAGGCGCCGACGCTCGAACGCGCCCAGGACCTCGAGCGACGCGGACTGGCGTTGCAGGCGTCCCAGGCGTATCTGCTGTGGTCCGAGGCCAATCCCTCGCCGGACAACTACCTGACCGCCGCCCTCGCGGCCGAACGCTTGCGGCAACTGGGCCGGGCCGAGCATCTGTTCAACCAGGCGCGCCGTCTCCGTCCCGAGGACCCACACGCCGTTGAGGGTCTCGAACGAGTTCGCCAGGCCCGATTCGGTCCTGCCGCTGCTCCTCCCACGATTGAGACAGTGCTTGCCGTCCCCGTAACACAGGTAAGGCGAGCGGCAGGTTCAAACATACCCGGTGGGACAGGCGTCTCGCCTGTCCGGACAGGCGAGACGCCTGTCCCACCG
>JBBSDR010001045.1:0-3588 GCA_038240465.1 Gemmatales bacterium | reverse complement strand
GGGTACGCGCGAGGCCTCCCCGTAACGGGTGTCGCCCCTGCCGGCGCCCGCGACAGCGCCAGCGAGAAGTTGCGCCGCTGGCGGCTTAGGGGCTGCCGCGCAAGGGGGGTGTCCGATAAGCCGCAAGCGGCGATTTCAGGCTGCGTTCTTCGTCTGTTCGCGTGCCTCGACGATTGCCTGGATGCGAGCCGGGACGTCAATCTCCAGTTCGCCGAAGATGCTCTCGTAGCGTCGAATGGCGTAGTGCAGATGCGTGACAAGGCGCTTGGCGGTGTAGAAGCTCATCACCAGTCGCTGCTTGATGCGGACCGGCTCGGCCGTCACCATGCCAAGACTTGGCGTCAGGCCAAACTCGAGAATCACCTCTTCCGGCGTTCCCAGGACCTGATACCAGTTGCTGTAAGCCGTCGCGACGTCGCTGTAGTCGAGCGGCGTTTCGGTTCTCGCTTCGTCGGCCATCGGCGCATCCTCCTGACTCGAAATCGAGCGACGGCATCGTAACGACTGGCTGCGGAAGTGCAAGACGGCTTCTATGCGAGATACTCCGCCAGCGCCTCACTCCACGAACGCGGCGCCACTCCCAGCGAACGCAACTTCGCCGTTGATAGCACACTGTAGGCTGGCCGTCGCGCCGCCGCCCCGAACTCCGCACTCGTAATGGCCGTCACGTTCGCCTCAATGCCCGACAGCTCGAAGATCGACTTCGCGAACTCGAACCAGGAACAGCTTCCCTCGTTCGTCAGATGAAACAATCCCTCCGCCCCTTTCTCCAGAATCGCTGCCGTTCCCAGGGCCACATCGACAGTGCTGCTCGGCGTGCAAACCTGATCGCCGACGACGCGCAACGGCTTCCCCTGTCGGGCCACCTTGAGCATCGTCTCGACAAAGTTGCCTCCCTTGCCGCCGCTGCCATGATGGCCGTAAAGTCCGCACGTCCGAAGCACCAGATGCCGCGGACAGAGGGCGCGGACGAGATACTCTCCCGCCAGCTTGCTCAGTCCATAGACGCTGACTGGCCCCGGAGCATCGGTCTCGAGCCAGGGAGTCGAACGGCTCGCGTCCAACCCGAAGACGTGGTCCGTGCTATAGTGAACGAGCAGGCAATTCAGGTCGCGACAGACCAGGGCCAGCTCGCGCACCGCCCAGGCGTTAACGGCAAAGGCGGCTTCCGGTTCACTCTCGGCTCGATCGACAAAGTTGTAAGCGGCGCAGTTGACAACGACGTCGGGCCGCAGACGAGCGAACAATTCGCGAACCGCGCCGGGCTGAACGAGGTCGGCGTCGGCCCTGCTGAGCGGGACCACTTCGCCGGGGAGACGGGGACAGAGGTCGCGGCCCAGTTGACCCAGGGCGCCGAGGACGGCAAAACGCATGAGGGCCTCCTTTCTCCGGAGTTGCCGGGACGAACTCAGGCAGACACATACGCCTTGATCGATTACGCTGATCGTGGCATCTGTGAGACCGCATTCGAGCGTGGTCTTCCCTCAGAGCCAGATCAGGAAAGGACGAACATGTCGAGTTCGTTTCTCTTATCCCTCTTTCTTATCACTCCCCTCCCTGTCCAGAATACGGAACCCTTTCGCTTCCCCGAGGGCAAGCACGGTTCCGGCGAGTTGCGCTATATCAACAAGGTGCCTGTGCTGACGGTGTCGGGGACGCCCGAGCAGATTGGCGAAGCTGTCGGCGTGCTGGCGGTCAAGCCAGCGCCGAAGGTCCTCGACTATCCGCGGGGCCTGCTCGACTCCTTCAACGCCGGGTTGTTCTGGAACATCGTCGTCAGCCAGGGCCGCGAGATGAGCAAGCGCTTCCCCGCGGACTACAGCGGCGAGATGGATGCCCTCATCAAGTCGTCCGGCGCGCCGCGCGAGAAGATCGTGGCCGGCAACACGCTGTTCGACATCAAGAAAATCATTCTCTGCTCGGCCCTGATGATCGAGGCGGACCGCAGCGCCACCGGCGGGCCGCTGCTGGGCCGCAACCTCGACTATCCCTCGCTCAATTTCATTCATGAATACGGACTTGTCACCGTCTATCGGCCGGCCGGCAAGCGCGCGTTCGTCTCCATCGGCTTTCCCGGCCTGATCGGCTGTCTGTCGGGCATGAACGATGCCGGTCTGAGTGTCGCGGTCCTTGAGGTGATTGCGGCACGTCCGGGAGAGGGCCGCTTCGACATCAAGGGGATTCCCTATGCCATGTGCTTCCGCACCATCCTGGAAGAATGCGCCACCATCGACGAGGCGAAGAAGAAACTGGAAACACTGCCGCGCACGACGATCCTGAACCTGGCCGTCGCCGATCGGACGAAGTCAGGCACGTTCGAGATCACGCCGAAGTCCATTGTCTTCCGCCCCTCCGAGAAGGGCGTCTGCTCGTGCGCCAATCACTTCTGCACCGAACTCCGGCCGGCGACGAAAGTCAACGTGGCCTGGACGTACGACCGCTTCAACGTCCTCGAAACGGCACGAATCGGCGACAGGAAACTGACCATCGCCGACGTCCAGCGCAAGCTCGACGCGGTCAATCTCGGCACGGAGACCCTGCAGACAATGATCTTCGAGCCGGCGACGCTGAAACTGCACATTGCCCTCGGCAGCGCTCCCTCGTCGCGTCTGCCGCTGCGGACGTTGGAACTGGGACCGCTGCTCAAGGGAGAGAAGTGAGCGTTGCCGCTGGCAGCGTCGCGGGCCGAATCGCGACGCCACAAGCAAGGCGGCATCCTATAATGACTCTATATCGACCCCCACCTTGGAAGAGCCTCCATGCCGCTCGACTGGTCCCTCTTTGTTGATTTCATCCGCCGGCATCAGCGATTCCTGCTGACGACGCACGTCCGTCCCGATGGCGACGGACTCGGCTCCATGCTCGCCCTGGCCGAGGCCCTCGCAGCGCTCGGCAAACAGGCCGAGTTGACCGTCGGCAGCGTCATCCCGCCGCGCTACGATTTCCTCGATCCGCAGCGTCTTGTCCAGCGCTTCGATCCCGCGTCCGAGTCGCTGCGCCGGTCCGACGCGGTCATCGTCATGGACACCGGCACCTGGAACCAGCTCGGCGACGTCGGCACTTTTCTGCGCGGGCTGTCCGTCCCCAAGGTCGTCATCGATCATCACCCGACGCAGGACGATCTCGGCGCGACGCGGCTGGTCGATACCAGCGCTGAAGCGACGGGCCGGCTCACCTATGAGGCCGTCACCGCGCTGGGCGTCACTCCCTCGCCTGCCGCCGCTTCGTGCATGTTCGTCGCCCTGGCGATGGACACCGGCTGGTTCCGCCACAACAATACAACGCAGGCCACCTATACCCTTGCGGCCGACCTGGTTCGCCACGGCGCGAAGCCGTCCCTCCTTTACGATCAACTCTTCGAGCAGAACACGCTCGCCCGGCAGAAGCTGACCGGCGCTGTACTCGGACGCCTGGCCGTGACGCCGGATGGGCTGGTCGCCTATTCGGAACTGCGCCGCGAGGATTACGAGACGACCGGGGCCACGCCGCAGGACAGTGAGGACCTGGTCAACCACATTCGCAGCGTCGTCGGGACCGAGGTGGCGCTGTTCTTCATGGAGCAGCCGCACGGCGGAGTGAAGGTCAGTT
>JBBSDR010001044.1:0-3588 GCA_038240465.1 Gemmatales bacterium | reverse complement strand
CTTTCCACGGAGCGAAATTTCGAGCTGGCGGCGGCCTCCTCCCTGTTCGCGCGAAAGCCTTCATCGCCTCCCGCTGGAGAATAATTCCGGCACGTTGCGGTCCTCGCGCGGCGGGAACTTTTCTTGGGGCTTCCCCTGACACCGCGAGCGCGCTAGAATTGAGTAGCTCAATAAGGAGGACCTCGACACAACGTGACACTCGACACCCAACGCGACGAACTGACAGTCCGATCCGAACGGGCCATCCTGGTCGGCGTCGCCCTGCCCGATCGTCCCTTTCACGGTCCCGATCCCCTTGAGGAACTGCGCGGTCTCGTCACCACGGCGGGCGCTATCCCCGCCGGCGAACTGACGCAGAAGCGCGAAACGATCCATCCCGGCACCTACATCGGCAAGGGCAAACTGCAAGAACTGCAGAACCTCGTCGAATCCGCGAATGCCGACGTTGTCATCTTCGACAACGACCTCTCGCCGGCGCAGATCAAAAGCCTCGAAAAGGCCACCAACGTCAAGGTCCTCGACCGCAGCGAGTTGATCCTCGACATCTTCGCCACGCGCGCCCGCACCCTCGAATCGCGCATGCAGGTCGAACTGGCCCAACTCGAGTATGCCCTGCCCCGGCTGAGACAGATGTGGACCCACCTCGAACGCATCGAGGGCGGCATCGGCATGCGCGGCCCCGGCGAGACTCAGCTCGAAGAGGACCGCCGGCTCGTCGGTTTGCGCATCCGCGATCTGAAGCACCGCATCGCCGAGGTGCAGGCACGCAAGGAACGCGAGGTCCGCAGCCGCAATGAGGAATTGACCGTCTCGCTGGTCGGCTACACCAACGCCGGCAAGAGTACGCTGATGAACCGGCTGACCGGGGCCGGCGTCTACGTCGAGGACAAGCTCTTCTCGACGCTCGACACGCGCACGCGCCAGTGGCACCTCAAGGACTGGGGCAAGGTGCTGCTATCCGACACGGTGGGGTTCATCCGCGAACTGCCGCACCATCTCGTCGCCTCGTTCAAGGCGACGCTCGAGGAAACGCGCCAGGCCCGGCTGCTGCTGCACGTCGTCGATGCGAGCAGTGAACTGGCCGAGGACCACATCAAGGCAGTCCGCGGCGTGCTGTCCGAGTTGGGCTGCGCCGACAAGCCGACGCTGCTCGTGCTGAATAAAATCGACCGGCTGGCGGACTCGTCGCTGCTGCATGTGTTGCAGAAGAATCATCCGCGCGCCGTGGCGATCAGTGCCGCGCAGCGGCAAGGACTGGACGAACTTTCCGACGGGGTCATCGAGTCTCTCCGCGCCGACTTTGCCGACGCGGAAGTGATTGCCTCGGCGGGAAACGGCAAGGTCCAGGCGTATCTGTCGGCCCATGCGGAGATTTATCGGCAGCAGTTCCAGGACGATCGCGTCATCATCCACTGCCACCTGCCGAGGCATCTTCTGCATCACATCCAGGGGCCTGACGTTGAGGTGCGATTCCTCACCGGCAAGTAAGAAGCGACAAAAATGCCGCTTTCTGCTTGCGGAACAGGGCGCGCCTCGCCTATCTTACCAGCGTTCTCGAACAACACGTCCTACATCGAAGCGGGAGCGCGTCCATGGCTGAACAAGCAGAAGTCTACGGGTCGGTGGGAGACGAGGGTTCGACCGATAACCCACGGGGTGCTCCCTGCGTCATGATCATTTTCGGCGCGGGCGGCGACGTGACCAAGCGGCTGATGATGCCGGCCATCTACAACCTGGCCTGCGATGGCCTGCTGCCCGAGCAATTCGCCATCATCGGCGCGGACATCTTTGAACTGACCGACGAGCAGTTCCGCGCCCGCATGAGCGACGAGAAGGAAGGCATCCGCAAGTTCCACACGCGCAAGGAGTTCGACGAGAAGGTCTGGAACTGGATGCGCGAACGTCTCTACTTTGTTCAGGCGAAAGACCTCGCCGGCTACGGCAAGCTGCTCGAAAAGGCCAAGGTCCTGCAACAGCAGTACAAGACCGGCGATCATCTGATGTTCTACTTCGCGGTGGCGCCCAAGATCTTCGGTCTGATCTCGGACAACCTCGCCAAGACGGGCTTTCAGGAGACAACCGGCTGGCGGCGCATCATCGTCGAGAAGCCGTTCGGCACCGATCTGAAGTCGGCCCTGGCGCTGAACAAGGAGATCCTCGGCTTCTGGCGCGAGGACCAGATTTATCGCGTCGATCACTACCTGGGCAAGGAGACGGTGCAGAACCTGCTCGCGTTCCGCTTCTCCAATGGCATGTACGAGCCGCTGTGGAACAACAAGTACATCGATCACATTCAGTTCACCGTCGATGAGATGGTCGATGTCGAGGGGCGCGGCGACTACTACGACCATTCCGGCGTGCTGCGCGACATGATGCAGAACCACATGCTGCAGATGCTCGCCTACCTGTGCATGGAGCCGCCCGGATCGTTCGAGTCGGACTCGGTCCGCAACGAGAAATCCAAGCTGCTGCAATCGGTCCACGTCTTCACGCCGGAGGAGGTCCAGAAGTACGTCGTTCGCGGCCAGTACGGCCGGCAAGAGAAACAGGTGCCGAAAAAGGGCGGCGCACCCGGCGAGATGGAGACCATCACGCTGCCCTCCTATCGCGAGGAGAAGGGCGTCGATCCGAAGTCGAAGACAGAGACGTACGCGGCGGCCCGGCTGACGATCGACAACTGGCGCTGGTCGGGAGTGCCGATCTACCTGCGTTCGGGCAAGGCGCTGTGGAAGCGCGGCACCGAGATCGTCGTGCAGTTCAAGAAGGCGCCCGCAGTCATCTTCCGCGGCACGCCGATCACGAAGGTGGGAGCGAATCGGCTCATCTTCCACATTCAGCCCTTCCAGGGAATCGAGACGCTGTTCCAGGCCAAGTCCCCCGGCCCGCTGCTGCGGCTGCAGACGGTCCACATGCGCTTCAGCTACGGCGACACCTTCAAGGCGTCGCGCTACACGGGCTATGAGGTGATGGTCTACAGCTGCATGAACGGCGACGCGACGCTGTTTTCGCGCACCGACCTCGTCGAGACGGCGTGGAAGATCGCCCAGCCGATCCTCGACTCCTGGGCTGCGACAGAGCCGGCCTTCCCCAACTACTCGCGCGGCTCGTGGGGCCCGAAGGCGGCGACGCAATTGATCGAGCGCGACGGCCGGCGCTGGTTTGAGGTGGTGACGCCGGACGTGCTGGAGCGGTCGCCGCTGTTCAAGGGGGCCGATCCGCTGCTGCTCAACTCGGTACTCATGGCACTGCGGCCGGCGACGGCGGCGGAGGGCGAGACGATCATCGAGAAGGGCAAGTTGGACACCGAAATGTATCTGCTCTGCCGCGGCTCGGTGGAGGTGATCGGCGGCGACGGCAAGGTGCTGCGCGTGCTGAAGGATGGCGACATCTTCGGCGAGATCGGCGCCCTGATGCAGATGCCGCGCACCGCGACGATTCGCGCCAGGGAACTGTGCGACCTGTTCGTGCTGGAGCGCGCCGACTTCACGCGCATCTTGCACGATCATCCGCAGTTCGCCGAGGGCGTCATGCAGGTCGCCAAGGATCGACACGAGCAGTTCCTCAAGTCGGGAAACCAGATGGATTCCG
>JBBSDR010001043.1:0-3595 GCA_038240465.1 Gemmatales bacterium | reverse complement strand
CCGGTGGTCTCGAACCCTTTCAACTCGACCGTCCGAGCCGTGGACAACTCGATCACGGCGGCAAAGTGAGGAGCTGCCCCGACGCCGTGGGGCCGCCAGACAATGGCCCGGTCGGAGCCGGGGATCGAGAAGGCATGGGAACCCTGGGCCGGCAGGGCGATAGTGCCGATGCGCTCCGGTTCGCCGGTCACATTCCAGACATCCAGTTCGGCTCCGCTAGAAGGGAGAGGCCGGGACAACAACAGGTAGTCTTTTTGCCCGGCGGCGACGAACGTGGCTTGCACCCGCAAGGTTTCGCCGCCCTCAACATCCGCTGGAGACATGGGGTACGGGCCGATACGGTCGCGACGATTTCCACCTGCCAGGGTGATGACGTGCAGCCATACTCCCGCCTCCTCACGCTGGCCGATAGTCAGACCCAGACGCCCGTCCTCGCTCACGCCGACAAGCGCCCCGGTCCCCCGAGCGGAGTAAGTGTGTTCGAGACGACTCTCTCCCCGCGCCGAGAGCGTAAAGTTCCGTCACCGTCCCAGGGCCTTCGTTTTCCCGGCTCTTCAACCGCCGAATAAATAGCTGGTTTTCCTTCCCCGGCAGGAAGGCCCAACTGCCGTAAGGCTGAGGGGCTGCCACCCGCTCGCTGGTGACGAAGCGCCGTGCGCCCGGACCATCCTTCGGGCCACTGTGACGCAGCCCGCGACTGAAGGTCGTGGCCCCCGCTGGAAGCCGTTGTCCGGATGACCGCCCCCGCGCTGGAACCCGGTCCTCGTCCGCCCCCAGATACGGAATGCCAGCATCCCACTGAGGCTGAAGACCGCGCCAGACGCGGACACGATGGTCGGCCGTGCCGACGGCGACGAGCGGTTCGCCGCCCCTGCTGTCAACGGCGAAAGCCCGGGCGCCTGCGTCGTGGTGAAGGACGCGCATCGCGGGCTGTGGCAAACTGGCGTGCCAGAAGACCAGCCGCGCCGATCCGACCGCCTCTCTCTTCTGTTCGAGGAGGGCGGCGCCGCCTTGGCAGGGGATCAAATGCCGGCTGCGCGACGAACGGGTCTCGCCCAGCACCACCGCGTCAGTGGCATAGGTTGCCGCGTCGATGACCGCCAGCCGGCTGTTGGTGAGGACAAACAGCGAACGGCCATCAACTCCGAAGACGATCTCTTCGACGCTCTCGCCACCGCCGGCCGGGTCGCCGCCAGCCGCCCGCCACACCACAACCGGGCGAGAGTCGGCCGTCCAGCGGCGAACCGTCACCGTGGCGCGATCGTCGTTCACCGAGGCGGTGTACTGAATGCTCGCGGTGTTGAACTGTCCGGCGAATGGCTGCGGAAAGCGGTAGAGGGGAAGCTTCTCCTGAGTTTTTTCTCCTGTGGTCAGGTCCCAGACGACGAGCTGATCCCTGACCTGATATTCGAGCCGGCCGGCGTCCTTGTAAGCCAGGCGACTCGGTGCAACGTCCGTATCCGTCGTCGAATGGCGGGCGCTGAGAGAGCGCTGCTCTTTCTTCGAGACGGTCTTTGCCCTGCGCGCGATCTCCTCGGGAATGTCGAGACGGCGCTGCACCTTGCCGTCGGCGTCGAGGACAAAAACGGTCCGTGAACCCGGAGAGAGTACGGCCAGTCCCTCGACGGCTCCCGGTCCGGAGCGGATCGCCACCGTGAGCGGGACATCGGGATCAAGGCCTGCGGGCAGATCGATGCCGCGTCCCTGGCGCAGACGGAGCGTTGTCAGCCACGACGTAACTTCGTCGCGGATGTCTCGCTCATGGCCATCCCAGTTGACAGCCGACAGCAGCGGCAACAGCCGTCCGGCCGGCCCTCCCAGGTCTCGAACGCCCGCGTCGAACTTCTCCCGCGACTGTGCATATCGGCCGGCCTGGCTTTCCAGCGCCGGCCACACGTCGGCCTGTCCGGGAGCAGTCCTGAGCTGGCGCAACTGGGTCAGGGCGTCTCGCGCTTCGGCAGGATGGCTCAGGAGTGCCTCTTCTCTGGCCTCGCGCCGCTTCGCCTCTGTGCCGCGCCACTGCAGCCAGAAGAACAGGACAAGGACGGCCAGGAAGGAGGCCGCGACGGTACTCCCGGCGACGATGCGAGCTAGCATCGGGTTGCGGCGCTTCCACAACCGCAGCCGTTCGAGCCGGCTCACCGGACGCGCCTTGAGAGGCCGGTGCTCGATGAAATTGTCCAGGTCGTCGGCTAATTCCCGGGCGCTGGCGTAGCGTCCTTCAGGTTCTTTGCGCAGGCACTTCAGGCAGATCGTTTCCAGATCGCGCGGCGCGGTGGCGTTCTCCTTGCACGGCGGGACTGGCGCTCCGTTGATCACCTCGAGCATCGTCTGCTGTGGGTTGGCAGCCTTGAAGGGCGGCCGTCCAGTCAGCAGCTCATAGAGGATCGCCCCCAGCGCCCACACGTCGGTTCGCGGACCGATCTCCTCCAGTTTGGCCAGGGCCTGCTCGGGAGCCATGTAACTCGGCGTACCCATCACGGCGCCGCTGCGCGACTGGCCGCTGTCCGTGTCGAGGCGTTTGGCGAGCCCGAAGTCGGCGATTTTCGGGATGCACGCTTGCGGCGTAGCGGGTGCCTCCGAACCCGCTACGCCGCAAGCGGCCAGAAGGACGTTGGCCGGCTTCAAGTCACGGTGGACGATCGCACGCTCATGAGCGTGGTGGACGGCGAGTGCCAGGGACTTTACGAGGCCAGCAGTTTTTTCGGCTCGCTCCCTCACTTCCGCCCCTGACCAGGTCCTCCCCTCGACGTCCTTGCCGGGCTGAGGGTCGAGCGGCCGGAAGAGGAATCCAAGCCCACGCCGAAGCTGTGGCAGGGGAGCAAGGGCAGGAACCCGGAACTCGGCGATCCTGCTGGCGAGGCTTCCTCCCTCCAGGTATTCCATCGCGAAATACGGCTGGTCCTGGTACTCCCCAAAGGCATAGATTTGCACGATCCCTTCGTGCCGCAGACGGGCGACGGACTCGGCCTCAATACGGAATCGCACCTTCGTCTCAGCGTCGATGCCCTGTCCGCGAATCACCTTCAGGGCGACCTGGCGCTTGAGGGTGGGGTCTGTTGCCTTGTAAACTAAGCCCATCCCGCCCTGTCCCAGCAGTCCCGTCAGTTGATAGCCCGCGATGACGAATAACTCCGGCAAGGCTGAATAAGCGGGGCGCCACGCAGGCCACGTCTTCTGCTTGACCATGTGGCCGGCCTGGAGTTTCCCACTGGCGGCCAGTTCACGGAGTTGCGACAGGTGGTAAGGGCCGTCCGACCGCTTGTTGTCCGAGGTGGACCACCAGGTGGGTTCTTGTTCGGCTTCCAAAGCGTCGGTCTTCGGCGTGGAAGGGGGCTGGCTGTTGCGTGTGGCGTCTGACGCTACGGGCTGGAGGGGAGTAACAGCGTTGGCCGCGGAGTATTCCGTTCTGTCTTTTCCAGCCGGGGGGTCCTTCGGAAGATCAGCCGACATAAGCGATATCCTCAAGGAATGTCCGGCAGAGCCGGACACTCTTCGGAAGCAGACTACTAAACAACGAAAAGGACAACGAAAAGGGGTGTAACCCCGATCCAAATTTGTTTCGCTCCGCAATTTGGTTCGGGGTTTGACCCCT
>JBBSDR010001042.1:0-3596 GCA_038240465.1 Gemmatales bacterium | reverse complement strand
GTCGGCTCGTTGATGATGCGCATGCGCTTGCGTTCGCGCTTGCCGGTGCCGGGGTCCTCGATCTCCCATTCGGTGTCGAAGCCGGCGACCTGGGCCGCCTCAAGCGTCGCCTGACGCTGGCCGTCGTTGAAGTAGGCCGGCACGGTGATGACCGCCTTGCGGACCGTGTGTCCCAGGTATGCCTCGGCGGACTCCTTGAGCTTGCGCAGGATCATCGCGGAGATTTCCGGCGGTGTGAACGCCTTGCCATCGATCTCCACCTTGACCGGCTCCTCGACAGCGCCGACCACCTTGTACGGCACCAGCTTCTCTTCCTCGCCGACTTCCTTGTGCCGCCGGCCCATGAAGCGCTTGATCGAGTAAACCGTGCGCCGCGGATTGGTGATCGCTTGCCGCTTGGCTGGATCGCCCACGAGACGCTCGCCCTTGTCCGTGAAGGCGACGACGCTTGGCGTCAGTCGATTGCCTTCCTGATTCGGGATGACCTTGACTTCGCCGCCTTCCATTACCGCCACGACCGAATTTGTCGTTCCCAGGTCGATGCCGATGATTTTTTCTTCTGCCATGGTCCTTCTCCTCCCGCTTGAGCGATTATGTTTTATCGTAAGTCAACCCGCCGAGGGGGCGGATTCATATGGTCGTTTGTTCAGACAGGCAATTTGCATCGAGATAAAAAGAGCAAGTCGAGTGCCAGAGCCTTGCCGTTGAACCCCCATGCGTCGTAAAACGAGATGGAGAATTGTCTTGCGAAAATGCCTCCCTGTCAAGGCCCAGAGTGGACTGCCAAAATGGCGGTCATGGTTCGCGTGCAGGGGCGCAGTCGAGACAATGTGGCAGACAAGGGCGAGGTCGAGTCGGAAATTGGCAATTCTTCGCCTCTTGTTCGTTGACAGTCCGACCCCTTGCCACTAGATTACTCCCTAATCGCGGGAAGAACAGCGAGGGCGTGACTGTCATGACTCGAAAGACCGAGCCGAATAACGCAGCCGTCAGCGCAAAGACCGTCAATCAGATGCGCACGCTGCGAGAGAAGATCGACAAACTCGATCAGCAGATCCTCACTTTCGTCAACCAGCGCGCCGCTCACGCCGCCGAGATTGGCAAGCTCAAGAACGAAAGCAACTCCGAGCCATTCGCTCCTGCCCGCGAAGAGGAAGTTCTCAAGAACGTCCTCGATGTGAACGCGGGTCCACTGACGAATGACACCATCCGGGCGATCTTCCGCGAGATCATCAGTGGCTCGCGCGCCTTGCAGAAGGTGATGAAGGTCGCCTATCTCGGACCCGAGTTCAGTTTCAGCCACCTGGCCGCCATCGAGCGGTTTGGCCAGGCGGTCGATCTGATTCGCGTCGGCTCCATCGCGGCGGTATTCGAGGAGGTCAATCGCGGCCACGTCGATTTCGGCGTCGTGCCGCTGGAGAACTCGACGGATGGCCGGGTGGCCGACACGCTCGATATGTTCCTGCGCTTGCCGCAGATGATCATCGGGGCCGAGATGCGGCTGCGCGTCCATCACAATCTGATGGCAGCCTGCGATCAGGAGATGATTCGCCGGGTCTACTCCAAGCCGCAAGCGCTGTCGCAGTGCCGCAACTGGCTGTCGAAGAATGTGCCACAAGCGACGCTGCACGAGGTGGCGAGTACGGCGACCGCGGCGGAGTTGGCCCAGCGTGAGCCGGGAGCGGCAGCCGTGGCGAGCCGGCAGGCGGCGGTGCGTTATGGGCTGCGCATTCTCTTTGAGGACATTGAGGACTCGCCCTACAACGAAACCCGTTTTGCGGTGATTGGCCGTCAGAAGTGCGGCAAGACCGGCCACGACAAGACGGCGCTGATGTTCCGCGTGGCGCACGCGCCGGGCAAGCTGGTCGAGGCACTGGACATCTTCAAGTCGTCGAAGATCAACCTGACCTGGATCGAGTCGTTCCCGGCCAAAACGCCCAAGCCGGAGTATGTTTTCTTCGTCGATTTTGAGGGTCATGTGGACGACCCGAAGGTGTCGAAGACCGTGGACGCTCTGCGGAAGCACTGTCAGGAGGTCGTCGTCCTCGGCTCGTTCCCGCGCAGCGACGAACCCGCCTGAAGGGGACCGCAGGCAGTCAAAGGCTCGAAGAAGTTGAAACGCGCCGCACCAATGGGGTGAAGGAAAAGACTCGCGCTGTCGCATAGGCAGTCATGGTCGAGTGGAGGTGTGGAATTGGCGAAGGGATTCCGTGTTGGAATTGACTTGCGCTCCTCGCGCCAAGGGATAATACCCACCAGTACGACAACACGAGAGCGAGTCATGAACCGTCATTTGCGTTTCTGCGTGGTGGGGCTTTGGTTTGTATCCGCACTCGCTGGATGTTCGTCCCGAAGCGAGGAACAGGAGGAACGCGGAACGTCGCAGTCTCCCGTAACTCCTCTCTCCAGTAATCCGCAAAAGGCCGAAGAAGGACCGAAGAAGCCCGCCATTGACACTTCAAAGCCTCGAGAGCTCCCGAAGAAGTTAGAGGAGTCCCCGGTCCCTGTCGGAGCGGATGAGGCTGCCCTGGTACGAGGCCTGAATGAGTTTGCGCTTGCCCTGCACAAGGGGCGTCCGGCTAAGAACGGTAATCGGGTGACTTCACCGTACAGCATTGCCGCCGCGTTGATGATGGCCTATGGCGGAGCGAGACGAGAGACAGCAGAGGAGATTGCCCGTGTCCTGGGCTTGCCGGGTGGGCAGGAGCGCAGCCATGCCGCATCCTCTGCCCTGCGCCAGCGGTTGTTGCGGTGCCAGATTGCCGGGGATTGCCGCCTCGACATCGCCAATGCCTTCTGGGCTCAGAAGGGCTTCCCCATCCAGGATTCGTTTGTCCGTTTGATGCGCACCGGCCACGATGCCGACCTGCGTGAGAGCGATTTCGCGCAGCACCCCGCGGAATCGCGTGAGGCAATCAATCGCTGGGTGAAAGAAAAAACGCAGGGCAAGATCACGGACATGGTAGGCCCAGAGGATGTCAACTCGTCAACGCAACTCGTCCTGGTCAATGCGATTTACATAAAGGCAAACTGGCGTTTTCCGTTTTCCAAGGAGCGAACGAAAGAAGTCCCCTTCCACCTCGATAGCAAGCGAACCGTCCGTGTCCCCATGATGCACGATGGGCTTACTTCTTATCATTTGTATGAGGGCAAGGACTTTCGCTTACTCGAGTTACCATACATCGACAACCGACTTTCGATGTTGCTCCTTGTCCCCGTGAAACACCTCGGACTGGCCGAGGTCGAAGCGACGCTGACGGCTGCGACCCTTCGCGATGCCCTTGGTGGGATGGAAGATCGATTCGGAGAGATTGCCATCCCGCGATTTACCGTGAGAGGAAAAATGGAACTTACAGATGAATTGATGAAACTCGGAATTAAGTCGGCTTTCTCGAGTTCTGCAGATCTCTCCGGTATCGCGCCTGGATCGGGCCTGCATTTCAGCAAGGCATTGCACCAAGCCTACATGGAGGTCAACGAGCGTGGAACAGAAGCAGCAGCGGCTACAGCCCTCGTTGCAATTGGATCAGGCCGTGCGCCGTTTTCTCTCTGCGTCGATCAGCCTTTTTTCTTAGGCGAGCGGCAGGTTCAAACAT
>JBBSDR010001041.1:0-3599 GCA_038240465.1 Gemmatales bacterium | reverse complement strand
GTGCGGTTGACGCCGGCGGCGTTAGCCGCCAGACGGACGCTCTAGCGACCGTCGGCGACGCCCACCCTCAAGTTGGTTATTGGAGATGTTAGTCGAGGATTTCTGGGGACGCATGATCTAAACAGACTATCGGCGTCGATCGTGAGGCGGAGCAGGCGCCGCCTGAGCGACCGGTGCCGCCACCCACCTCGCGTCACGCGCTAGCCGTCGCACGATACGTCCCTGAGGCCGGCTGCCCGGCGACAGCGCGGGATGGGGCGTGGTCCTCGCCCTGTCAGACTACGACAGGGCGCGGACCCGCAACTCCGCCCTGGAATGCACCCGGAACGCCCGGTAGATCGCCGTGACGTGGTTGTGGGCGGTGGCGGTGCTGATCCTGAGCCGCGCGGCGATTCGCTTCTCCGGCATCCCCTCCAGCAAGAGACGGAAGACCCGCTGCTGCGCCGCCGACAGCTGGTCGCAGGCGGCCTTCCTGGCCTGGCGTTGCCCCGGCGTGGTCGGCAGGTCGGTGTCCCGGCTCGAGTCAGGCTTCTCCCCACCCTCGTGGGCGGCGGTGATGAATTCGACGCCGCCGAAGCAGAGCCTGCTCCCGAGCACAGCGACCGCCGTGCCGGCGACGCGCACGGCGTTGACGAACGTGCCGTTCTTGCTGGTAAGGTCGGTGACCCGCAGGCCGTCCCCCACCACCGAGAGCAGCGCGTGCCGCCTTGATACCGACGGGTGGGCGAGAACCAGGGCGCACCGGGTCGAGCGGCCGAGGAGTGACTCGCCGCCGAGCGAGACGACAAGGACGGAGCGGCTCGGTGCGGGGAGCCGAAAGAGGAAGGCGGGGGCTAAAGGTCGGGCGAGGATCTTCCCCGCCGGAGATGCCAGACTGCGTGCGCTCGCAGCGGCGTCGTCGTGCGTCTGGTCGTGCTGCGGGATCGCCATGTGCTGGCCCTCCTCACTTCGTCCTGGTGGCTGGTGGCAACAACGCCACACTTTCAGGATGGAACCTCCGGCCTGTCACTCGTTCGTCATCGGAATCCACAACGCAGAGGGACTCGCGCATCAGCCGAGCGTAAAATGGTGTCGCGAACCGATCTCGATTCGGCACTTCCTTCGATGATGAAAGTGCGTCAGGGCTATCAGCCAGCAAGCGAGGCCGCTTGCGGCTAGGACCAGATGGCCCCGATCTGACGAAACGCTCACGCAGGTGGGCGACCTGTCTTGGATTGTCCGCCTCAACGGTCCCCCGGTGTTTCCAGGTCGATGTTGCCCATCCGCAGCACGGCCAGGACCGGACCCCCGGGTACGGCGATCAAGCGCGTAACAAGCCTCCCGGCCGCCGCCTCGTCGAAGTCCTCTGCCGTCCATTCCACCTGAATGCCGCTGTTGCGAAGGAAGGCCGCCGCTCGCGCATCAGACACGGCAATCTGAAGCGTCGGATAGAAAGTCTGGCCGGGCCGTCCGGGGATGTCGGCCAGTCGCAGCCGGTACGTTTGCCCCTGGCGCATGTTCAGCCGCCCCGGCGCCACAAGGTCCGCCTCACGCGCGAACCGCCCAGTTGCCAGCGATTGCAGCCACACCTTCATTCCAGCAGGACCGGCAAAGCGAACCTGAGCCAGGCCCGCTCCGGGCTGCGTCCGGACGGATGACGTGACCAGCAAGGTAGACAACACGGCCAGGCACATTCCTCGACACCATCCGCTCGTGTTCACGGTCAAGTCCTCTTACCGGGCGCACCGCGATCAATTCCGCACCCTCGCAGGGGGTGTGGGAGCAGTGGAATGAAACGATTCCGACTCCACGTTAATGGATGCACGCCGCGCTGAATAGCACCAATTACTCCAGGACTCCACATTCCTCTATCTGCCTCTCCTGACTCCGGTCCGGTGGCGTCAGCGAGTGCGAGCCATTCAGGCAACCTCGTCGCGCAACGCCATTGCTGAGCGTGGATGTGGACACTGCGCATTCAAAGCCGGAACGGGAAGCAGAGAAGACACTCGGACTGCCGAAATGTCCGAGTTCAAGGCAATTCGATCGGGTTACGCCATGCCGTGCGCGCATGTGGCGTACCCGGTGAGGGGCGTGTCGTAAGCTCTTTAAGATTTGGCTACTTGCGTCGAGTTTCCGGGTACGCCACCTGACTTGGCGTACCCGGCCGTGGCGCACCCGGATCGGGTCAATTCTTGCGATCCTTCATCGGATACGCAATGTCGAAATAGCCGATCATCATCTCGTTCCACGTCTGATCGCCCCAGCGCACACGCGCGCTCGCATCGGGATTGTTCAGGTTCTTGTCGCTGTTGTCGTAATGCGCCACGCAGTGCATCTTCGTTCCCGCCGGCACCTTCTTCGGCTCCGTCAATCGATACGTCGTCTGCCAGTTGAAATCGTAACGCGGCACCTCCAGCAGCATCTCCTTCTTGCCGTCCGGATAAACCGCCTCATACTCGAACGACTTGCCGCGGACATGCATGTGCGGCGCGAACCCCAGCAGGACACCCTCGCCCAGCGATTGGCGCGTCGTCGCCTCGACCTTGTGGTTGTCGGCCCCCGGCGGAATCGACAGCAGCGGATTGGCGCACGGCACCGTCTTCACCTCATACTCGATCTTCTTCGGATCGGCGAACAGGAAGCCGATCTTGCTCACGTCCTCCTGCGCTGTACCGTTGGGCGTGTAGTGGACCTGGAACAGCAGCCGCGATCCCGCCGGAAGGCGCTTGGCCATGCCGGCGTCATAGGACATCACCCGCTTGCCCGGGACATAACCCACCAAGTAGCCGCGGCCGCCGCCGTTCAGGAGCGCGGCCGCCCCCTGGCCTCCCGGCGGCAAGGCGAACACGAGAATGTGATGCACAACAGCGCGATTGCCCGGCAGGATCTCCGCCGACTCGATCCAGCGATCCTCCTTCAAACCCGGATCGGCGGTGAAATACTGATAGCGCACCACGCCCTCCGCCGGCACCTTGTACGGCGTCTTCGCCATGTCCACAATCAGGTCCGGCTTGCGCGGCAGTTGCCAGCCCTCGACAAACGTCTTCGGCGCGGGCATCTGTTTCGGATCGCCCTCCGGCGCGCCGTCGGCCACCCACTGGAGGATCGTCTTCTTCTCCGCTTCCGTCAGCCGGCGGTCGTTGCGGAACTTGCCGTGCTTCGGCGAGGCGTGCCAGGGCGGCATCCGGCCTTCCTCGACCACCTCGGCAATCGTCGCGGCCCAGCCGGCGGACTCCTTGTACGAGGTTAGCGAAAAGGGAGCGATATCGCCCTGGCGATGACACTCGATACAGCGGTCCTGAAAGATACGGACAACCTGGTTCGAGAAGGTGATCTTGCCCTCGCTCTTGACTGCGGATACCCGGCCGATGAAGCAGCCGGCCACCGGCGTTTCGGGCTTGCTGACCGGCTTGCCCGCGAGCAGCTCGTCCAGGGCGGCCTCGAGATCGGTTCGCGTGGGCTTGTCGCGCGCGTAGCCGACGCCGAACTGATCGTCGATACGTCCCTGATAGAGAATGGTCCCGTCGGGCCGGAGGACAAACGCCTCGGGTGTGCGGCGAGCGCCGAAGTGATCGGCGACGACATTGGCGGCGTCTTTCAGCACGGGGAAGGGGATGCCG
>JBBSDR010001040.1:0-3599 GCA_038240465.1 Gemmatales bacterium | reverse complement strand
AGAATGGGGTTGCTGAGCCCTTCAAAAAGCCCTCCCACCCACATCGCCACAGGACCTCAAAACGGCGAAGCTGGGCGAGTTCGAGCAAGAAAGCGTCGGGCGATCAGACTTCGTCTACTTTTTGTCCCGCTTGAGGACGTACAGGACGCTGCCGGCGCCGATCTCGACCTTGGTGGTGAATGCCTTCGGCCGCCCCGCGACTGTTCTGTGCGCGAGCGCCAGGCAGGTCGGGTGGGAATACCGCCTCATAAAGACCAAAAAAGGTCGATGCGAACCGATTGACCTTCATCGCACAGACAGCGTGTATTCCGGGTTTTCAGCTTCGTCGAAGATTCGGCTCAACTTGAACGACTTGCCGAAGACTTCCGACTTGATCCAGCCATTTTGACGCCGAACAGACGTGTAACCCTTGGGCGTCCAGCGCAGGACCTCGAAACTCAGACGATCTCCACGAACATCGACAAGCCAGTATTCCTGGATGCCTGCTTGCCAGTACAGGTCTCGAAGTAAAACCGTGTCTTTCCGCACGGAACTGTCGCTGATGGCCTCAAAGACCATCTCGGGCGATCCTTCCAGTTCCAGATAGCCTTCCTTGGCGGCCTCCACGCAGCGGACCTTTCCCGCCGCGAAAGCAGCCCGCGAGACGAACGTCCCGTCCGGTTGGGCCGTGAAATCCACCTCGGCATTGCCGAGCAAGGCGCCGTCCGGAAACCACCTGCCGAGCTTGCCTGATTTGACGAACCCGCCGAGAACCAGATTGAATTCCTGCTTGAACTGGTTGTGGGAGAAAAGCTGCTCCTTGCTCATGTCGGCCCATACCTCCCCCGCCAGGAAACAGATCCGCCCCGTTTCCGGAAAGTCGTCCGAGAGCAGCCAACGATGGAACGACGGACGATCGCGCACCCACTCCGGGATCCGCACTTCCGCATCGTCGAAAATGATGGTCGGCATGCCAGTTCCTCTTCAATCCTCAATCTGTCAGTGTGCAAATCGTAGCGGTTCGGCCAGGAAAAGCCAGGCGCAAGCATGGAAGCACTTGCAAACCATAAATATCGATGCGAACCGAGCCGTCCTCCATTACAATCGAGTGTCCTCAAGGAGAGGCCACGCGGTTGCTGGTGCCGCTTTGATGTCGGCAATCATCGGCCCGTGTCCGAACTGAGCGGAAAGCCGACAGGAGCAACGGCATGCCATGGGAGATCCTGCAACAGGGCTTCGTGATCAAGCAGTCGCCGGTGGCGCGCGGCACTGATATCGCCATCGGTCCGCGCATCGTCGTGTTGCCGGATGGTGAAGCAGTCTGCTCGTTCATGTTCTCGGCGAAGACCGCCACGAATGACTTCGTGCCGGCCCTGTGCCGTTCGAGCGATGGCGGGCGCACCTGGAGCCAGCCGCAGTTCGTCTGGCCGCATCTGCGTTCGCGCTGGTCACTCTTCACCAGTATCAGCCGCGATCCGTATTCCGGCTCTCTCCATCTTTACGGGACGCAAACGCCGATCGATATGCCGGGCGAGTCGAACTGGAGCAACGAAACGCAGGGATTAAAGGCGAACGAACTGATCTGGTCGTCCTCTCGAGATGACGGGCGGACGTGGACTGAGCCGGTAGTCATCCCCATGCCGATCGCCGGCGCCGCGGAAGCGCCCGGACCCTTGTGCGTCACGCGCTCGGGCCGCTGGGTCGCTTGCTATTCCCCCTACAACACGTTCGATCCGTCCTTGCGAGTGGACCGGAGCCAGGTTGTGGCCCTGTGGTCCGACGACCTGGGGACAACCTGGCGGCACGGTGGGATGCTCCGTTTCGAGCGACCTGACATCGGCGCTGCCGAGGCCTGGGCGATCGAACTTGCCGACGACCGGCTCCTTGGCACCTGCTGGCGAATTCCCGATGACGGCTCGGAATTGCAGAACGCATATGCACTGTCGCACGATGGTGGAATTCGCTGGACGCCGACTGCTTCCACCGGAACGATGGGGCAAACGACGGCCCTCGCTCCCCTGCCCGATGGTAGAGCGCTGTTCCTGTACAACCAGCGCAAGCATGGCGAACCAGGAGTAAGAGCGGCCTTGGTCCGGCCGAATGAATCGTCGTTCTGCATCGAAGAGGATGACTACCTCTGGCGAGCCGAGACACGAACGCAGTCGGCTTCTTCGGGCAGCTTGAGTGAGTGGAGCGATTTTTCCTTCGGCGAACCGAGCATGGCCGGGCTTCCGGATGAAACGTGGTTGGCGGTGTTGTGGTGCATCCAGCCTTCAGGGTCAGGGATTCGCTGCATCAGGGTGAGACTGAGGCCATGAGTGCGCAGAGCGAATCCAAGGATGATTGTCCGCTGCCGGCCGATGTACAGCGTCGAAACATCCGCTGCTTTGGCGCGTTCTGGGGGATTTATTATCTCGCCGCTCCGGTGTCCTACATCGGGTTGACCCATGCCAATCTGCTCAAAGCGCTCGGTAACAGCGACACGATCAGCAACCTACCGTCGGCCGTGTATCTCTGGCTGACCATTGTACCTGTCCTGGCAGCCTGGTTGTTTCCACACCCCAGATATCTGAAACCGCTGGGCCTGATCTCGATCGTTTTGATGGCCGTCATCACCGCGGCCGTTGCTGTGACACTCTGGAGCGGGTCCTCGCCGGAATTCGCGACGGCAATTGTGATCGTTCATGGGGCCGTGTTTGGCGCGGCCAACGGTGTGCTGTTGACCGCCCTTTGGGACTCGTTGAAACGAGGCACCTCGACATCCCGCCGGGGCGCGGCACTTGGCCTGGCATTCGGTGTCGGCCCCCTTCTGGCCTGTGTGGGGGCGTTGCTCCAGGATGCCGTCTTCGATGGCAAGCTGCTCGGCGGCAATTCGTTCGGTCTGCAGTTCCCGGACAATTACATGGCGATGTTCGCGACCGTTTCGCCTCTGCTGTTGCTGGCAGGGGTTGTGTTGAGCCTGTTCACCTTGCCGGGGACGGCCGACCCGGCGTCCGATTCAGGGTCATCGTTTGCCGAGATTGTCACGGGGATCAGACAGTTTCTCCGGAACCGGAATGTGGGGTTCGCCGTACTGATTTACGTTGTCGTCTACTCCGGCGGCAATGCGATCCTCGCGAACGTCTCCCTGCATGCCAAAAGTGTTCTTGGGAATGAGAGCGAAACGCTGGGAATTCAGAGCTTTCTTCGCTTCGGCTGCAAGGCGGCGGCCGGGGGATTGCTGGGCTGGCTGCTTGCAGCTGCCAGCCCTCGCGCGACCTTGCTGGCGACCACCACAATCCTGCTGTTCGGCATGGGTTGGGCGCTCAACACGACCGGCTGGACGTTCATGGCAACGTTTGGCTTGCTGGGGGCTGGGGAATTGTTCGGCGCATATTTCCCGAACTATGTCACCACCGCTTCCGAAAAGATGTACGTCCGTGTCAACATGGCCTATTTGAGCGTCCTCAGCGCGCTGGTTGGCTTCTCGTCGCACGCTTTCGGTGTGATTTCCGACAATTATGGCCGGATTGCCAGCTTCTATGTCGCAGCCGGATTACTTGTGTCCGCTCTGTTCCTGATCTGCTTACTCTTGCCTGCTGATCCTACACCGCGCGAAACGGTTAGCCGCGACGCGGAGT
>JBBSDR010001039.1:0-3600 GCA_038240465.1 Gemmatales bacterium | reverse complement strand
CGGTAGGTCGCCAGGCTGTCGGGGTCGCCCTGCGAACGGCACTGGACGCCCTGAAAGACGGAGGGCAGGAAACCGCTCGACCAGGGCGCGTTGCCGGCCGAGGGGTTGCTGCCGGACGAGAGCAGGACGATGAAGCCGGGCAGGTTCTGGTTCTCGGTGCCGAGTCCCCAGGTGACCCACGATCCCATCGACGGCCGGCCGAACTGCGGCGAGCCGGAGTAGAGCAGCATCTCTGCGGGCGCGTGGTTGAATTGATCGCTGTGCATCGACTTGATGAAGCAGAGATCGTCCGCGATGCCGGCGAGGTTCGGCAGCACGCCGGAGAGCCAGGCGCCGCTCTTGCCGTACTGCTTGAACTGCTGCGGAGTGCCGAGCAGCTTGGGAGTGCCGCTGGTGAAGGCGAATCGCTTGCCCTTGAGATGTTCGGCGGGACAGTCCTGACCGGTGCGTTTGACCAGTTCGGGCTTGTAATCGAACATGTCGAGATGGGGCGGCGAGCCGGCCATGTGCAGATAGATGACGTGCTTGGCCTTGCCGGCGAAGGGGGGCTTACGCGGCGCGAGTGGGTTCTCGACGCGGGCCGCCGCTTGCGTTTCGCCATTGAGCATCGTCGATAGGGCCATGGCGCCGAGGCCGGCGGAACACTGGCCGAGGAAGTGTCGCCGGGTTGCCAGGGCGGCACGCTGGATGAGGGGATTCATGGGTAAACTCCGGTCTGAACTGAATTGCCGCTCGCGGCTTAGCGGAAAAGACCGCCAAGCCGCGAGCGGCAAACACACCGCGGGATTATCGTTTCGCGATGATCTCATCGAGGTTTAACAGCACGTTGCCGACAACCGTCCACGCCGCCAGATCGACGACGGCGACATCCTTCGGCGCGGGTCCAATCGGCTCCGTCGCCAATTGCAGCGCCGCTTTCTCGTCGCCGACGTAGCGCTTTTTCGCTCGCTCATACAACTCGTTCAACTTGCGCAGTTCCTCCGCGCGCGGCGGCCGGGACAGGGCGAGACGGAAACCATACGTCGCTCGCTCCTCGACGGTCTTGCCGCCTTCCGCGACAATCCGTCGCGCCAGGGCCTGCGCCGCCTCGACATACACCGGATCGTTGAGAGTCACCAGCGCTTGCAGAGGCGTGTTGGTCTTTGGCCGTGTCAAGGTGCAGAAATTGCGGTCGGGCGCGTCGAAAGTAGACATGGAGGGGAAGGGAGCGGTGCGGCGAATCGTCGTGTACAGGCCGCGGCGATGGCGATCCTCGCCCGGACTCGGGTCCCAGTCGGTCGAGCCGCCAAAGGCCGCGTTGAGTCCCAGTTTGGGGCGCAGCGGACGCACCGAAGGGCCATACATCTTGGCGCTGAGCAGCCCGCCAATGGACAGCGCCTGATCGCGGATCACCTCCGCCGACGCTCGGAATCGCGGCCCGCGCGCCAGCAAGCGATTGCCGGGGTCGCGCTCCAACAACTTCGGCGTCACGCGCGACGACTGCCGATAGGTCGCCGACGTCACCATCAGCTTCAGCAGCCGTTTCACGTCCCAGCCCGACTCGCGAAACTCGACGGCCAGCCAGTCGAGCAACTCGGGATGCGACGGCGCCTTGCCGCGGATGCCGAAGTCCTCTACCGTCTCGACCAGGCCGATGCCGAACAACTGTTCCCAGTAGCGATTGACCATGACACGCGCCGTCAGCGGATTCTCGGCGCCGACCATCCAGCGCGCGAAATCGAGACGATGCGGCGCCGCTTGCGCCTTCGCAGTGCCGGCAAGAGGAGGTAGTATCGCCGGGACGCCCGGCTTCACTTCGGCTCCCTGATCGAGGAAGTTGCCGCGAATGAGAATGTGCGTCTTGCGCTGGCGGACGGCCGCCAGTTCGCGCATGATCGGCGTGCTGATACCCGCTGCCGTGGTTTGCTCCTTCTTCGCCCCCACGATCTGATCGCGAATCGCCTTCGTCTCGGGCGCGATGCCGCGGAAGTAGCGTGTCAACTCCTCCCGGTTCCGCTCGATGCGCGCTTCCTTGGGCAGTTTCAGTTGAGCCTGAATGGCGGGCGGCAGCTTGTCGAGTTTGACCGTTTTTTCCCACTGTTCCTGAGCGGCGTCGAACTTGGCGTCGGGCTGGATCAACTGCTTTTCCAGGGCCGCGATGCGTTCGGCGAGTTGTTTCTTTCTCTGCTCATCGCCTGGTGAAGCGACGGTCAAGTTTGGCGCATTGTCGCCGCGGTCGGCGTCCTCGGTCTGGTTGAAGATCGCGAAGACCTTGTAGTATTCCTCGTGCGTGATCGGGTCGTACTTGTGCGTGTGGCACTGGGCGCAGCCCATGGTCAGGCCCATCCACACTTGAAAGGTCGTGTTGACTCGATCGACGACGGCGGCGACACGAAACTCCTCATCGCTGGTGCCGCCTTCCTCGTTGGTCAGCGTATTGCGATGAAAGCCGGTCGCGACGATCTGGTCCTGCGTTGCATTGGGCAGCATGTCGCCGGCCATCTGCTCGATGGTGAACTGATCGAACGGCAGATTGCGATTGACGGCGCGGATGAGCCAATCGCGCCAGAGCCAGATGGTGCGCATGCCATCCTGGGCGTAACCGTTGGAGTCGGCATACCGCCCCAGGTCGAGCCAGAGCGATCCCCAGTGTTCGCCATACGCCGGCGATGCCAGCAAGCGATCGATGTAGTGTTCGTAAGCATCCGGAGAGGTATCCGCGACGAAGCGATCCACCTCCGCGAGCGACGGCGGCAATCCGGTCAGGTCGAGCGCCGCCCGGCGCGACAGCGCATGGCGATCCGCCTCCGGAGACGCCTCCAGCCCTTCCGCCTGTCGTTTCGCGTCGATGAATAGATCGATGGGATTTCGGATTTCGGATTTCGGATTTCGGATTTCTGGAAGGGGAGGTCGGCGCGGCGCGACGAAGGCCCAGTGCTGCTCGTAGTTCGCTCCCTGTGCGATCCAGCGTTCGAGGAGCTTCTTTTCAGCGCTGCTGAGGATCTTCTTGCTGCTGGGCGGCGGCATGACCTCGGTGCGCTCGGTGGCGAGGATACGGCGAACGAGTTCGCTCTTGCCGGGATCGCGCGGCACGATGGCGGGTTGTCCCGATTGCCCGGCCTTGATCGCCTGGTTCCGCTGATCGAGGCGCAGTTCCCCCCGCCGTTGCTTCTCGTCGGGCCCGTGACAGCGGAAGCAGCGATCGGTAAGGAGGGGCAAGATATCGCGATTGTACTGAAGGGAGGAGGCCGGCTCGGCGGCGCGAACAGGCGCGGCGGCCAGCAGGGCCAGCAAGAGGGAGTGCGAGACTCGCATGAGTCGCTCCATGGCATCGAGGCGGGTCGGGTGAGAAGCCGAAGGCGGGCTTACAGAATTGATTCTATCATGAACCGGTCTGAGGAAAACAAAATCTCAACCCTCCTGCGAGTGTGCGACTTGCAAGTCTCCCGATTGCATCGAAAACCGATCCGCGCCACCGTATTACCTCGGCAAGAAAGAAGATCACTGGTAGCCGAAGTCGCCAGACTTCGGGTGCCGTGCTTGCCCGAAGTCTTGCGACATCGGCTACAATAACGGGTGGCGTTTATCTATGCCGAGGTAAAATCCAGGCGAGAAGTGTGT
>JBBSDR010001038.1:0-3604 GCA_038240465.1 Gemmatales bacterium | reverse complement strand
CGCCGTGCTGGTAGTACAGCACCTCCTGCGGCGTATCGATCCGCACCGTCGCCTTGAACACCTTCTCGGTCCCGTCCGGCCGATGCGCTCGCACCGTGATGTCCCGTCCGCCGGCGAAGTTGTCCGCCAGCTTCTGCGTCAGTCCCTCGATGTCGAACACTTCCTCGCCCGTAAGCCCCAGGCTCGCCGTACTATCCTTCGCCAGGTAATGAAGAGGCAGTACACCCATGCCGACCAGGTTCGAGCGATGAATGCGCTCGTAGCTCTCGGCAATGACGGCGCGAATGCCGAGCAGCCGCGGCCCCTTCGCGGCCCAGTCGCGCGAGGACCCCGAGCCGTACTCCTTACCCGCCAGCACCACAAGCGGCACACCGTCCTTCTCGTACTGCATCGCCGCGTCGAACACCCACATCTGCTCGCCATCGGGAAGATGCCGCGTGAAGGACCCCTCGATGCCGGACACGAGTTGGTTGCGCAGCCGGACGTTCGCGAAGGTGCCGCGCATCATCACCTCATGATTGCCGCGGCGAGCGCCGTACTGGTTGAAGTCGCCCGGTGAGACACCGTGCGTGATGAGATACTGGCCCGCCGCACTCATCGTCTTGATGTTGCCCGCCGGCGAAATGTGGTCCGTGGTGATACTGTCGCCCAGGACGAGCAGCGCCCGCGCTCCGTGAATGTCGCGCACCGGCTCCGGAGTCGCCTTCATGCCCACGAAATAGGGCGGGTTCTTGACATAGGTCGAGGCCTCATCCCAGGCGTACAGTTCGCCTTCCGGCACCGGCAACGTCCGCCACGATTCGTCGCCCTGAAAGACCTCGCCATACTGCTTGAGGT
Source organism: Gemmatales bacterium (assembly GCA_038240465.1). Classification (GTDB taxonomy): domain Bacteria; phylum Planctomycetota; class Planctomycetia; order Gemmatales; family Gemmataceae; genus JBBRIK01. The sequence goes on along the minus strand of JBBSDR010001038.1, from coordinate 2,767 downwards.
ACATCTCCGGCCGCAGCGACTGCGTAATGGCATCGCTGACTTCCTGCTGCGTCGGCCAGATGTCTTTCAAGTACACCGGCTCACCCTGGCCGTTGTAGCCGAGCGGCTCGGCGTACAGGTCGATGTCCATCCGGCCAGCCAGGGCGTAAGCGACCACCAGCGGCGGCGAGGCAAGATAGTTCGCCCTCACCTCCTGATGCACGCGGCCCTCGAAGTTGCGGTTGCCCGATAGCACGGAACAGACGACGAGGTTGCCGTCCGCGATCGCCTTGGAGACGTCCGGAGGCAATGGACCGGCGTTGCCGATACAGTTGTGGACGCTCACAGTCCCGGCCACGAACGCTTGCAGCTTTTCCACCGACAAGTCGAACACTTGATGCTCGCCCGCCGGACGGCGGTCCAGCACACGCAGCGTGAATGCCGGCAGCGTCTCGGCCGTCTTCTCGACGCAGTAGCGTTTGCCGGAGTCCGTCTCTGCGCGGGATTTCAGCGGTGCAAACCACTCGCGCACGCCGATTTCCTCAAGCAGTTCCCGGGGCGATGGGAAGCCACAGCTATCGCGGTGGAGCGGTCGAAACGTGCGCTCCTCTGGCTGCGGCATCCGATCGAAACGGTCATGTCCATGCAGCAGCGAATAGTGCGGGAAGACGATCGTCTCGCGCTGTTTCAGTTCCGCCGTCGCGACGGCGCGGGCCTTGCTGAAGGACAGGTCAGGCTGAGTCTGGTGCAGCTCCTGCAATCGAGCCGACATCCACAGACGCTGCTCGTTGATCTTCGCGACTGTGCGCCAGTAGACCGCTGCCGCCGACGCTCGCAGTGCCTTGTCCACGCAGTAGCGGAACCCCACACGCTCGACGAATGACAGACCGTCCGGAAGCTGGAAGCGGACTTCGACTCGGGGGGTCCCATCCTGAGCTTCGGGATAGGTGGACTCAGAACGTCGCGTCGGATATTTCAGAAGGTTCACCCCGTCGGTGTTCACGCCGCAGCGAGCCAGAAGGCGGAGCAGGTCGCGCATCACCAACTCCAGCTGCTTCACATGTTCGGGTTTGGCGCTCTGGGAGTAGGCGGGCGCGGAGAGAATCACATTATCGACGCGATCGCTCAGGCGATGCAGGCCGGGAGCGTGGCCGTCCGCTCCGAACACTCCACCGAGAAATTCTCTCACCACCGCGACGGGACACCTGTCGTCCAGCACAAAGGCGGGGAGCGCGGGAGGCCGATCGATGCGCCGGCCAATCCTCACGCCCGGCAACTCGGCGATCGCCTCCGTCAGCGGCATGGGCAGGACAATGGTCCACTTGCGGTCGTCATAGCGGGTCGCCGCGGGACGCTTGCCGGTGAGCAGTTCGAGATCGTTCAGGACCATCTCGCGATCCACGGCCTGGCCGACGTGAATTCGTCCTTGTTTCAGCACGCTGATGGATCCATCACCCAGCAAATGGCCGAGCAGCCGGGCAAACGCGAGAGTCCGCAATCGTTCCTGCGTTGTGTCCAGCGTCAGATGCATTGGCCCCACGAAGAGCGAGTAGCCGGCTTCATCGTCTCCGCGTTCATCCAGAGGCGCTTCCAGGCCGGCGACGACGCGATCCTGACCACGTTCCAGCCGATCAGCCCGCACCCACCGTCCGCCCTCGCACAGGATTTCGTGATCGGGAGTGCAGACCAGTTTGCGCCCGTCCTGCAAAGTGATGGCAACACAGTCGCGCATCCCCTTGGACTGGGCTTCGACCTGTATCGCCAGGCCGAGCCTGCCCTCCAGGGTCGGACTGAGCAGAACGGCTCCTCCGGCAGCCGGGAACTGTTCGATGCGACGAGCCGTCCCGTTCGCCAGCAGCACGGGAGTCCCCTCGGCGAGGCAAGTGGTACACCCGTAGCCGACGAGGTAAAAATTGAGCATCTCCAGGTAGCGCATCACGCCGGCATCGATCAGGTAATCGGTCACCACCTTCGAGCCGGGCGCGAGGCTCGTCTTGACCCAGGGCTTCGTCGTCAGCCCACGTTCGATGGCCTTCTTCGCCAGCAACCCGGCCGCCATCATCACCGAGGGGTTCGATGTGTTGGTGCAGCTGGTGATGGCCGCGATAACTACTGAACCGTGCCGCAACTCCGTCGCGACGCCATCGACGGTCAGCGGAACGGTGTCGCCGGCACTGGCCGGCGTGCCATCGGCCTTCGGCTTCGCCTTGCTCAGCAGCGCTTCGAGGGCCTTGGCGAAGGATGGCTTCGACTCGCTCAGGTTGACGCGATCCTGCGGCCGCGCGGGACCGGCCAGACTTGGCACGACTGAGGAGACATCGAGTTCGAGCGTGTCGCTGTAGGCCGCTTCCGGAGTCGAGGCGTCGTGGAACAGTCCCTGCTCCTTCATGTACGCCTCGACCAGCTGCACCAGCGCCTCGGGCCGGCCGCTGAAGCGCAGGTAGCGCAGCGTCTCGGCATCGACGGGGAAAATACCGCAAGTGGCCCCGTACTCGGGCGCCATGTTGGCGATCGTGGCGCGGTCGGCGAGCGGCAGGTCGGCGAGGCCAGAGCCGTAAAACTCGACGAACTTGCCGACGACGCCCTTCTTGCGGAGCATCTCGGTCACGCGCAGCACAAGGTCCGTCGCCGTCGCACCCTCGGGAAGCCGGCCCTTGAGATGGAAGCCGACGACCTGCGGAATCAGCATCGAGACCGGCTGGCCGAGCATGGCCGCCTCCGCCTCGATGCCGCCCACGCCCCAGCCCAGAACGCCAAGGCCGTTGATCATCGTCGTGTGCGAATCCGT
>JBBSDR010001037.1:0-3607 GCA_038240465.1 Gemmatales bacterium | reverse complement strand
CCTGCACCTGCTCGGCGCCGAGGTTGACAATCTCGATCTCGAAATCGACTGTGGGCGTCGCGGGGAACTCCTTGTTCCAGCCGCCGCGTGCCGATTCATCCTCGAAGCGCTTGATCAGCTCGCGGAACTGCTGCGCGGAGCGGCCGCCGAGATCGAGTTTGTAGGCGAGCTGTCGGGCCACGAGACGCAGGGCCACGGGTACGGGGAGCGTTTGGCTCATAGGATCACTCCAATCAGGTATTTGTCTTGGCGCGTGCGGCGTGGGGGCGCCCGCCGCCCATCCCCCAGCCGCAAGGGCCCGCAGCGCGCCGGCACCAGGACGCCCGGCGCGTCCAGCTTCTTCGCCTGCTCGTTGAGCTTGGCGAGGTCGCCGCTCAGCAGGCCCTTCCACTCCTCCTCATACTCCTTCAGAAGTTCCGACTGTTCTTTGTAGATTTGCTTCACCCCCTGGACGACTGGCCCATCGGTCTCCTTGACCAACTCAAAGATCCAGGCCAACTGCGAGTACAGCTTCGCTCCGCCCCGCTGGGCCAGGATGTCGTACACAGCTTTTGCCTTCGGATTGTGCAGTTTCTCCTCCAGCGCGTTGAGTTTCTTGATCAGCGCCTTGCCGGAGTCGATCAGCGCTTTCGACTTCGGCTCGTCACCCAGCAGGTCGGCGCGATCCTGGATCTGGTCGCGGATCGAACGCAGCCGATGGACAATGTTGGTCAGTCGGCTGATCTCATCGCGCACTTCGAGCGCGAACCGCTCCTGGACCGCATAGTCCTCGGCCGTCATCTTCAGACGCGGATCGGGCTTCAACTCCAGCGTCCGCGTCAGCACCCGTCCTTCAACGGTCAGCTTGAGGGTGTAGCGCCCCGGCTTGACGAGTGGTCCTTCCTGGGGCTGGCCCGAGTCGGACTTCGCGCCGCGGATGATCCGCGCTCCGTCGTGCCTGAGGTCCCAGACGTAACGCTGCAATCCCGCCTCGACCGGCAGCGGCTCACGCTTGTACTTGTCCTCGGAATAGCTGCCCTCGTCCTGCGCCACCCGGCCCTCGCGGATGTCTCTTCGCGGTGGGTCGGCTTCCTTCTTGCTCGACAGACCGGCGACCTTTTTGCCCGCGCTGTCCAGCACGTCCAGGGTGACTTCGCCCTTCGGCTTCTCCTTCAGGTAGTAGTACAGGATCGCGCCGTCGGGCGGATTGTCGAAGCCCTTGAAGGGATACTTGTCCTCCAGCTTGTACGAGAGCCGCCAGCGCGTCGCGATTCGCGGCGTCAGGAAGGCGTCCTCGCGGATCGAACCGGAAGACGCCTCGCGCAGCGGCGTCAGGTCATCGAGGATCCAGAGCGAACGGCCACTGGTGCCGACGACGAGATCGTTGTCCTTCACCTTGAGATCGTTGACGCAGACGGTCGGCAAGTTGAGCTTGAGCGGCCGCCAGGTAGCGCCGTCATCGGCCGAGTAGCTGACGCCCCGTTCCGAGCCGAGGAAGAGCAGTCCCTTCTGTTTCGGATCGCAGCGGACGCAGTGCAGCCAGTCGTCCTTGGGCAGCGTCGTTGTCAGGCTTTTCCAGGTCTTGCCGTGGTCCGTTGTCTGGAAAAGGTACGGCTTCTGATCGTCGAGTCGATAATTGTGCGCCACGACATAGGCGGTGCCGGCGTCGAAGGGCGATGGCTCGATGGTCTGAACCGTCGCCCATTCCGGCAATCCCTTGGGGGTCACCTTGTCCCAATTCTCGCCGCCGTCGAGTGTGACATGAACGAGACCATCGTCGCTGCCGGCCCAGAGCAGTCCCTTTTTCAACGGCGATTCCGCGATGGCGAAGATGGTGTCATAAATTTCGACGCCGGTGTTGTCGCCGGTGATGGGGCCGCCGGACCAGTTCTGCTTGGTCTTGTCGTCGCGCGTCAGATCGTGACTGATCGCCTTCCACGATCGGCCCTCATCGTGAGACGTGAAGAGGACGTTGGCCGCATGGTAGACCTTCTGGGGATCGTGAGGAGAGATCATGATCGGCGCGGTCCACTGGAAGCGATACTTCAAGTTCTTCGGATCGTGGCCGGAGGGATTGAAGGGATAGACGCCGACAGCCTGCGATTGCTGAGTGCGGAAGTCGTGGCGCGTGATAGCACCGCCATACTCGCCGGCATAGACGATGGCCGGATCGCTCGAGTCGGCGACGACATGGCCCGCCTCGCCGCCGCCGACGGGCAGCCATTCGCCGAGCCGGATGCCACCTGCCGTCAGACTGTTGCTCGGACCGCGCGCCGTGCCGATGTCCTGCATCGACCCCATGATGCGATAGGGAACGTGATTGTCCACGTCGATGCGATAGAACTGCGCGATCGGCAGCGGCGGGGTGAACCAGGTCTCGCCGCCATTGACGCTGATATCGACGCCGCCATCGTTGGAGTCGATCATCCGCCTGGGGTCCTTCGGATCGATCCAGACGTCGTGATGGTCGCCGTGATGCGGTCCCTTGACGCGCTGGAAACTCTTGCCGCCGTCGATGCTCCTGAGCAACGGCACTTGCGGACAGTAGACGATGTCGGGATTGGCGGGATTGACGGTGAGGTGCGAGAAGTACCAGGGGCGCTGGCGGATGGCCTGGCCATCGTTGACGTGGCTCCATGTCTCACCGCCGTCGTCGCTGCGGAAGAGTCCGCCCTTCTCGGCCTCGATCATGGCATAGATGCGCCGTCCGTCCGATGGCGCGATGGCCACGCAGACCTTGCCCCAGATGCCCTCAGGCAGTCCCTTGGCGCGTTTGCGCCCCAGTCCTTCGGCCGCGGACTCGGGAACGAGTTGCGTCCAGGTATCGCCGCCGTCGCGCGAGGTATACAGGCCGCTGCCGGGTCCGCCACTGGTCAATTCCCAGGGCTTGCGCCGCGTCTGCCATAAGCCGGCGATCAGGACGCGCGGCGTCGAGGGATCGAGCGCGACGTCGCTGGCGCCGGTGTCTTTATCCTTGAAGAGGACTCGCTTCCAGGTCTTGCCGCCATCGACCGTGCGATAGACGCCGCGTTCCTCGTTAGGACCGAAGGCGTTGCCGAGAACGGCCGCATAGGCGACGTCGGCGTTCTTCGGATCGACGACGACGGTGCCGATCTGGCCCATCTGTTTCCAGACATGCTTCCAGGTCTTGCCGGCGTCCTCGGACTTGTAGATACCGTTGCCGGGCGCGACGTTGCCGCGAATGTTCGCTTCGCCCGAGCCGGCGTAGATGACGTTCGGATCGGAGGAGGCGACGGCAATAGCGCCGATGGAGGAAGCGGGCTGATCGTCGAAAATGGGCTTCCACGAGACGCCGCCGTCGTTCGATTTCCAGACGCCGCCCGCGGAGACAGCGGCATAGGAAGTGAGCGGATCGCCTGGCACGCCGCAGGCCCGGGTGACGCGGCCGCCGGCGCTTGGACCGATGGAGCGATACTTGAGCTTCTTGAAGAGTGCGGGCGTGCTGGATTTATCGTCGGTGTCGGCCCGCAAGGGGGAGACCGAGAGCAGGAGGAGCAGAGGCAGGAAGCGCAAGGCATGGTTCATGATCGCTACATCCGCGAGCGGAGAGGAACGGTGGGAATCCTCGTCATAGTATAGATACCGCTCCCGGCCCTGAAGGACCGGG
>JBBSDR010001036.1:0-3609 GCA_038240465.1 Gemmatales bacterium | reverse complement strand
CGGGCAGGGAAGTCTGGAGCAGCGAGCAGGACGTGTTCGGCACCTGGCTGAGCTATTCGCTGAAGTACGACGTCCTGATCGAGGCGGGCCGAACGGCGCGCGACACGCTGGGCGACGAGCCAGGCGGCATGCGTGCCTATCACGGCGGCCGGGGCAACGTCCTCTGGCTGCACAAGGACTACGCTGGCCCCGCGATGATCCACGGCGACTACATCCTCAAGGACCACGGCGCCTGCGATCTGCTGACGGGGATGGTGCGGATGCGAACCGATCCGCTGACCGGTTTGCCGGTGGAGTGGTCCTGGTCGCGCGGTTACGGCTGCAACACGCCATCCGCCTCGGAACATCTGCTGACCTTCCGCTCGGGCGCGGCGGGTTACTATGACCTGTGCAACGATGGCGGCACCGGCAACTTCGGCGGCTTCCGTTCCAGTTGCACGAATAACCTCATCGTGGCCGGCGGCGTCCTGGTGGCCCCGGACTACACACGGGGCTGTACTTGCAGTTATCAGAACCAGACCTCGCTGGCGATGGTCCCCATGGCCGAGGTCGAAATGTGGACGTTCCAGGGTTCGCGCTCCGTCGCCGGGCCGATCAAGCGCGTCGGCATCAACCTCGGCGCTCCCGGCGACCGCAAAGCGGCGGACGGAACGCTGTGGCTGGAGTATCCGCAGACCGGCGGGCCGTCTCCGTCCGTCGCGGTCCAGCACACGCCGAGCGACGTGCAGTGGTTCCGCCATCACTCCTCGCATGTCGAGGGGACAGCCACTCCGTGGGTGGGTCCGTCCGGCGCCAGTGGCCTGAAGTCCCTGACGATCACCCTCGATAAGAATGGCGGGCGCGAACACCTCTACACGGTGCGGCTGCACTTCCTCGAACCGGAGAACTCGGTCAAAGCGGGACAGCGGATTTTTGACGTTGCCTTGCAAGGCCGGCGTGTTCTTGAGGACCTCGACGTCGTCCGTGAAACCGGCAAGCCGAACAAGGTGCTGGTGAAGGAAGTGCGGGGCGTGCGCGTGTCCGGCGATCTGAAGGTGACGCTGACGGCATCAGCCGGGGAGCCGGTCCTCTGTGGCGTTGAGGTGGTGGCCGAGGGTTGGTAGCCAGGCGAACGTCCAAACCCTCTTCGCCGCTTGCGGCTTAGCGGGTTTGGACGTCATTTCTCAGCGCGATTCCTCGAATTTCAGCTTGTCGCCGTTCATGTTCAGCAGGTTGAACGTCGGCAAGGTCTCCGCCGAGGTCCTGGTCTTTTTCGCGTCCATGAAGAAACGCATGACGCTCGTCGGCATGCAGCCGAGCGACGCCGGCCTCTGCGGATCGACCGGCACCCAGCCGCAGCCAGAGACATAACACTCGGCCCAGTTGTGGCTGGCGACGTTGCCGCCCGGCCGATCCGGCGTGGGTGGCACGATCGCCAGTCCCCAGAGCGGACGGGCCGGGATGTCGGCGGCCCGGCACAGGGCGGTGAACAGCATCGAGTAGCCGCGGCACTCGGCATGGCCGCGCTCGACGATCTCGTCCACCACCTTGAAATCCAACTCCTCGATGAGCTTCTTCTCCTGCTTGTACTCGACGTTCTTCTTCATCCAGGCCAGGATATTGCGAATCGTCTCGACGTTGTTGCTGCCCTTCAGCCCGGCCACGACCTTCGTCAGGGCCGGACTCTTGGGGTTGATCGAGAAGCACGGCCCGAGATAAGCCCGCGCCTCCGCCGGCACAGGCTTCGAGTCCGCCTTGGCCAGGTCCTTCTTGAAGCTGTAGGGCAGGACGGTGACCTTCATCGTCAGCGGGATCGGCTTTGCCCCTTGCGGGACCACATAGAGGATATCGTTGACTTCCCCCTTGACGAGGCGACTGCTCTTGGCGCCGGTGACCTCATAGGTAACGCTCTGGTAGGGCAGGTTATCCTTGGGCATGGCAACCGCGAAGGAACCGCCGACCAGCCGGCCCCTCTGCGGATCGAGGTTCCAGGAGAGGGTGTACGTCTTCTTGAGCATCTGCTCGAGCAGGATGCGGACATCTTTGGCCGCGGCCGAGCCGAACTCTTTCTCGCGCTTGATTACCAGTTCGCAGTATTCGCGAGCCCGCTCGATGTCCTGGTCCGAGTAGGCATTGGCAGCCACCAGCACATAGAAAGCGCCGACCTTGTCGTTGATCTTGATGGCCTGGAGGGCGTGTTCCAGGCCCTCGGCATACTGCCCGGACTTCAGTTCAAAATCGCTGGCCGTCGCCAGGTAGAAATCGTTGCGCGGGGCCAGTTGGATGGCCTTCTTCATGGAGTCGATGGCCTTGTCGAACTGCTTCGCCTTGGCCAACTCCTGAGCTTTCTCGAAGAGTTGTTTGGCCTCTTCCGTCGCCTCCTGACCGGAGACGAGGGGACAGAGGACGACCAGACAGGCGGTGGCGAGAATGGCGAAAACGTTGTGGTTCATCGTGTTCACCTGCGCTATGCGGATGTTGCTGTGACTCCTGATGAGTATACCGGCAAAGGCTGGCAGGCGGCGACGGTTTTCGCTTTCGTATCCGCAAAAGAGGCCAGGAGAGGCAGCCGGACTCATTCCCGGATGCCCGTCCTGGCCTCTCCTTTATCCAAGATGACTCAGTGCGAGAACACACCGATGCCGACGCCGCCGAAGATGCGCGGCCGGCACTCCTTGGATGATGGCCAGTAGCGCGGCGGCGCCGGCGGGCAATAGCCGAAGCGTTCGGCCCGGTCGAGACGATCGAGGTAGTCCTGATACCACAGTTGCCTGGCGTCGCCGTTGAAATAAAGCTGCGGACTGGCGCTGTAGCTGTAGCGGTGCGAGAACGGCTCATCGTTGGCGCGCGCCCCGGGACCGTAGACCCGAGGAATGGCGCTGAGATCGCCGATACTCTGAGCGTTGCTGGAACCAGAAGCGCAGGCCAACACAATGAGGCCCGCGAAGAAGCGGAGCAAGTGCGAACGCATGGTGATAGGCTCGTAAGCGAATAACCCGAGTGGGTTTGGGATCGAAGGGAGAGCGGCTTCGCGTGATGCCGCCGGGGATAACCTACCTCGCCGATCGCGCCCTGTCCTCTCGACTGAAGCCGTTTCCTGACATTTCCGAGGGCGGAAAGGCGGCTGGCGCCGGATGGAGGGGATTCGCCGTCTCTCGCCCCTCTCTCGTCAGGCTCCTAAACTGACGGAGCCAGCGCGGCGCAGGGCCGGGCGGCGTGAGAGAGGACTGCACACCATGCCGACGGTCGAACAACTCCTGTCGAAGTTGAACGAGATGCGCAAGGACTATCAGGACGAAGACGATCCGGAGGACATGGAGTATCTGGCCCTGCATCACGCCTTTCTGTTCATCTCCTACAACATGGAAGCCTTCAAGAAGTACGTTCAGACAGTTCAGAAGACTGGAAAGCCCGAAGAAGCTTGAAACCAGCAGGAAGGGCGTCGGTATGAACGTGGATGGTCCCGCGTTGGCAGCAGCCTGAATGAGCCGCTCACATCCTCGTTTTCCGCTCGGGGAGGGAAAGACTCCCGTTCCCTCCTGAGAGTCGCCACAAACTTCTCGACGCCATCGCACACCCCCTGTTAGGCGAGCGGCAGGTTAAAACATACCCGGTGGGACAGGCGTCTCG
>JBBSDR010001035.1:0-3609 GCA_038240465.1 Gemmatales bacterium | reverse complement strand
CCCACCGGGTATGTTTGAACCTGCCGCTCGCCTAACGCTGCACGCGCTCCGCTCGAAGACTCGCGTCGCGGCTAACCAATGCGCGAGGCGCGATAACGCTGCACGCGCTCCGCTCGAAGACTCGCGTCGCGGCTAACCATCGAAGGAGAGGTCCTCAGTTCTTTGACCGGACTTTTTCGCGAAGACGGGGAGCCAGGTGGCCAGCAAGTTGCTTGCCGATGACCTGATAGCCGGCCAGGTTCGGGTGGCGATCCTTGAACCAATCCGGCACGGTGGCCAGGTACACGTCCAGCAAGTTGTCCATGACGTAAACGACATCACCCTTGATCGATTCGGGCGGGATCAATGCGTGATACTTTTTGGGAATCGCCTGCAACGACAGCCGGCGGTAGCTCAGCATGTTCGGGCCGTGCTTCAACTCGGCGGCGTAAGGGGCGTACTGGTCGAGCAGCGGCAGCTTCTCCGCCCCGGCAACCGCGCGCACCTGTTCGTTGATCGTCTTGTCCTGCTCCTCGCCGAGATACGGAATGACCGTCTCGAGTACAATCTCGGCTTTGGGATGATCGGCGCGCAGCCGGGCGATCAGCTTTCGGTAGTTGGCGGGGAACTCCGTCTTGAAATCCTTCAGGTGGCGGACGTCGTTCAGGCCGTAGCGAATGAAGATGAAGTCGAACGGCGGTTGTTTGGCAACGTCCTTTTCATAGCGCTGCGCGAGAAGCTGGTGGATCATGTCGCCATTCTGGCCGCGATTGACCACTTCCACAGGTGGCAGGTTGGCTTCGGCCGCCAGCAGCTTGCGGACGACGTCTTCGAGGTGGTCGGCTTTCGGCTGCACTTCCCGACAAACGCTGCCGATGACGGTGCTGTCGCCCAGGAGCAGGACGCGGACCTTCGCCGGCTTCTTGTCCTCGGCACGGAGGTTTCCGGGAAGAGCCAGAAGAAGAACAAACAGATACGAAAATGCTCTTGTCATCATGAGTAGTTCGCCATCAGAGGGAAGAGGTAACACCCCGTTTGGTGAGGGGTTTGTTTCCAGAAGCCCGTCCTACTCTATCTTCTGGAACAGACTCTACCAGAGCGGGAATTGAAGGAAAAGACATGACAGCGAGTACACCAGCCCGACGAACCGGCGAGGGAAACGAAGTCCCTCGCCAGCTCCTTGCCTTACCTCCTCCGGCGGATTATCATGGCATGGCATCCGGCTCCGGATGCGCTGATCCAGCCACAATTCTTGTTCTGCCGTGGAGTACGGTCATGCGAGTAGCCAGGGCCTTGATTATCCTTGTGGTTGGCGTTCTCTTGACCCGCTGGCCCGCGCACTCGGCGGCTGCCGCTGAGGGGAAGCCGCCGGCGAGGGTGAGACTGCCGGCCGACCTGGACCTGGTGCCGCGCGATGCCGCGGGCTTCGTCCATGTCCGTCTGTCGGACCTGTGGCAGAGCGATTGGATCAAGGACTTTCGCCATCTCGTGGACAGGGCCGGCCCCGAGGCCTGGAAGACTTTCGAGAAGAAATGTCCCCTGGACCCGGCGACCCTCGAACGGATGACACTGATCCTGCTGACGCCGCAGACCCTGACCAGCCCCTTCCCAACGGTGGATCCGGAGGCGATGTCCGCCGTCGTGGTCGTGACCACCAAGAAACCCTACCAGCGACTGTCGTTGATCCAGGCACTCGCGTCACGGGAAAAAATCTACCGGGACAACGTCTACTACTTCAACGAGGAACTCTGGAGCGGCCTGGTCCCGGTCGATGAGCATACTTTCCTCATCGGTTCGGAAGACGCGCTGGTTCGCTTCTTCGAGATGTCGAGGCGTCCCGACCGCGGCGGCCCGCTCCAGGCGGCCCTGGTGGAGGCGGCAGGGAAGCACCAGATTGTCGTCGGCTTGAACCCGCGGCTGCTGGGCAAGGAAAAAGAGTACAAGGGCCTGCCCCAGTCCATGCACGACCTGCTTGGGGCGCACGCTGGCATCCTGACTCTGGACTTCGACAAGGGCATCAATCTCAGTGTCCGTCTCGATTTTCTCACCGAAGACGAGGCCAAAACGGGAGAGAAAGCCCTGCGCGGCACACTGGACCTGGGCCGGCAGGGGCTGCAGTCGCCCATCGCGGAATTGGAGACGGCCCTCAAGAACCCCGACAAGGCTTCGCCGTCCGACCTGTTTGAGAACGTTTCCATGCTGGTGGGCCTGGGGTTCCTGCGCGAACTGGACGCCATCCTGAAAGAGGCACCGGTCCAGCGCCAGGGACTGGCCGTCACGATGCCATTGACTTACCGAAAGCTGGAATCGGCCCAGTGGCTTTTCGTTTTCTCTCTGGCCTCCTTCGGCCGGTTTGCCTCGTTCGACTTTTTTGACGAGAAAGTGAAAGGCGACAAAGACCCTGTCGAGGAACATCTCAAGAAGCTGGCCGGCGCGCTGGACAAATACCATGAGAAGCACGGCAGCTACCCGCCCGCGGCCCTCTGCGACGGGGAAGGCCGGCCGGTCCTGAGCTGGCGCGTGGCCCTGCTGCCATACATGGGTGAGGAAGCTCTTTACAACGAATTCAAGCTCGATGAACCCTGGGACAGCCTGCACAACAAGCGGCTGCTGAAGAAGATGCCCAAGGACCTGCAACCCGTCGGTTATCGTCGCCGGTCGGGCGGGCGCTTGAAGACCACGACCCAGGTGTTCGTCGGAGAGAAGACGGTCTTCGCTGGCAAGAAAGGGCTGCGCAAGAACGACGTGGCCGGACCGACCATTCTGCTGGCGCACCTGCCGGATGAAGCCGGGGTCTACTGGACCAAGCCCGCGGACGTTCCCTACGCCGCCGACAAGCCGCTGCCGAACCTCTTTGGCAAGCAGGGATTCCAGGTCAAGGTCTTGCTGGAAGACGGCAGCGTTCGCTCCATCGAGAGGGGCATGGACGAAAAGGCCCTCCGCGCCCTGATCGAGCGCCGCGGGGACAAGCCGCCGAAGTGATCGGTTTCCATCCGAGGGACTCGACGATGAAAGCGAATCTGCTCCGAGTGCTGGCGCTGGCACTGCTTCTCACAGGGACGGCGGGGAGCCGGGCAGCGCCGCCGGACCTGGAGGCCATCTGGAAGGACTTCACGCAGAACGATGATGCAGGCTCGAAAAAGGCCTGGCAGGGCATGCACGTCATGATCCAGTCGCCCCAACTGGCGCTGCCCTTTTTGAAGGAGCGGGTCAAGCCGGTGCCGCGTGCCGACCAGCAACGCATCGAGCAGAGCCTGGCCGATCTCGACAGCAGGAGCTTCAAGACGCGCGAGAAAGCGGTGAAGGACCTGGAAGGGTTCGGGCAACTGGCTGTTCCGTCGCTCGACAGGAAACTTGCGGAGAAGGACCTTTCCCTCGAGGCACGCAAACGCACGGAGGCAGTGGCGGTGAAGCTGAACAAGACCGTCCTCTCCGGCGACGAATTACGCACGATCCGGGCGGTCGAGGTCCTGGAGGGGATCGGCACCCCCGAGGCCCAGGCGGTGCTCAAGGACCTGGCATCCGGCGGCGAGGGGGCGGCGCTGACCGAGCATGCTCGCAAAGCCCTGGTCCGGTTAGGGCGTGTCCAGAAATGACTTGGGCGAGCGGCACAGCGTCAGCGTGCCGGTT
>JBBSDR010001034.1:0-3611 GCA_038240465.1 Gemmatales bacterium | reverse complement strand
TTCTTCGGCTCGCTGGGCCGGGTCGATCGGGCGATGGCGGCCAGCGCCGCGGCCAAGGCGCCCGATCCCGATCGCGGCGTGGATGACCTCCTGTCGAAACTACCCGGATCGCCCCTGCGTCCGGCAGTGCTGGTGGTCGATCCCGTCGAGGTAAACGTGGGCGTCCTTAACGTCGGCCAGGACCGGCAACTCGAACTGACGTTGACCAACAAGGGAGACCGCCTGGTCCACGGCAAGGTGTCGATCGAGGCGTGTCCCTGGCTGGTCGTGGGAGAGAGCGGCGCGTCGGAAAAGCTCTTTCAGTTCTTCGACAAGGTGACGATCCCGGTCCACGTTCGCGGCAAACTGCTGCGCGCCAAGAACCAGCCGCAGACAGCCGAGATCGCCGTCGAGTCCAACTCCGGCAATTTCATTATCGAGGTGAACCTCACGGTCCCGGTCAAGCCGTTCACCCAGGGCGCGCTGTCCGGCGCGACCTCGCCCCGGCAACTGGCCGAGAAGGCCAAGGCCCATCCGAAGGAGGCCGTTGTCCTTCTCGAGAACGGCTCCGTGGCGCAGTGGTATGAAGCGAATGGCTGGACCTATCCGGTTCAGGGGCCGACCGCCACGGGCATCGCGTCGGTGCAGCAGTTCTTCGAGGTCCTCGGCCTGGTCAAGCCGCCCAAGGTGGAGATGACCGAATCGGCGGTGTCGCTCAACGGCAAGCCCGGCGAGCGGCTCGAATACCTCCTGAGCGTGGTGACCCAGGAGAAACGCGCCGCCGTCGCTCATGCGGTCAGCGATCAGCCCTGGTTGACGATCGGCAAGACGAACTTTCGCGGTCAGACGGCATCGATCCCGCTGACGGTCGATGTGGTCCCGAACGAACCGCGGCAGACGCTCAAGGCAATGGTCAAGGTGTCCGCCAACGGCAATCAGCGCTTCGATGTGCCGGTGTCGCTGGTGGTCGGCGAGACGCCAACGGGTTATACCGCGAGTCCTCCCCGCGCTCCGGCGCCTGCCTTCGCGCCGACGCTGGCTCCTGCATCAACGCTGCCCGAGGTCATTCCGGTTCTGCCGTTCGCGGACGGCGCGGCGCCGGCGCGTGAGACGATCACCGCGAAGCCGCCGAGCCAGCCGATTGTCTCCCTGCCCACGCCGTCCAGCCCGGCCATCGCATTCGCTCCTCAAACGACGGAAGTGGCGCCGCCTGCCGCGCCGGGGGCGTCCGCAGCGAAGGCCGCCCAGCGCAAGGAACTGCTGATCCGTCTGCTGCCGGTTGGGATCGTCCTGCTTGGCCTGTTCACGGCCGTGGCCCATGACATGTTTTTTGGAGAAACGGGGGGAGAAGAGAAGCTGCCACCAATCGACACCGCCAACCCCCTGCTCGCTCTCCACTATCATGACGACGATAAAGGCAATATCGTTCCTGTTCCCACCATGCGGTTTGGGCTGGGGAGTCCGCTGAAACCTGACGATCCGAAGAAGTTCAAGACCCGGCTCGTCTACGATAATCTGGGCCAGACCTGCAATGTTTGCGTCAAGATTGACAAGACCATTGAGTACCTCTGGGGAGTCGATCAAGGAACCTGGAAAGAGCCGCGGAAGGATCCGCTCGGGAAGGACCCTTTGGACGGACGCGAACTCATTGGCGCCCGCAGCACCTGGATGCGAACGGCGCCCCCGGCGATTCACATCACCCAGCGGGTCGAGATCGTTCCTGGAGGTCTTTCGGAAGACGGCACGAAGCGTCTGCTGGATACCTGTGTGGTCTCCTACGACATCAAGAACGAGGATACGATCCCGCACTTCGTCGGGCTGCGCTTCCTGCTCGACACCTTCATCGGCAACAATGACGCTGTGCCATTTACGATTGCCGGGGCGAAGGAACTGTGCGACACAAAGAAAGAGTTCAACAAGCCGGAAGATGTTCCGGACTACATCTCGGCGATGGAGCGTGCGGATGTAAAGGATCCCGGAACGGTGGCCTATCTCAGTCTGAAGTACGGTGGCGGCCTGGAACCGCCCAATCGAGTCACGTTGGGTGCCTGGCCGGACGCGAGTTTGCGGGTCCTCCCGGGCGGCGAGAAGGCCAATATGCAGAAGACGCTCTGGGATGTGCCGGTGTTGGACATGAAGTTGTCCAAGCGCGATGAGAATTCCCTCGGCGACTCGGCCGTGACGATGTACTGGGACGAGAAAGCCGTGATGCCGAAGGAAGCGCGGCGCGTCGGCTTCGCTTATGGCCTGGGCCAGGTGAGCGGCGACAAGAAGGGGGATGGCCAACTTGGCTTGACCGCAGGGGGCGAGTTGGTGGCCGAGAAGGAGTTCTCGTTGACGGCCTACGTCAAGAACCCCACTCCTGGCACATTCATCACCCTGACGTTGCCGAAGGGACTGAAACTCGTCAGCGGCAGCGAGAAGGAAACGGTGCCGCCGGCAGGGGCAGGATCGTTCAGCCCGGTGACGTGGCGGGTTCACGCCCTCCGCGGCGGCATCCAGCGGGTGAAGGTGAAGCTGAGCAACGGGGCGACCCTGGAGCATCGCCTTATCATCAAGCAGGCGGCGAAGGTTCTCGACTGACAGCAAGCCGCCAGAGGCGGTCCAGGAGGACGTGATGTCGTTTCGGCTTTTCATCTATTACTGTGCCGCCTGGGGCGCCGCTGCCGCCTTCTTCGGTTGGGTACTGGGCCAACTGATCGCGGGCGATTCGGCCCTGTCCAGCGCGGCCCTGAAAGGGATGGCCCTGGGGCTGTTTCTGGCGCTGGGACTTGCCGTACTGGACACGCTGGCGGGCGGCGCGCAGCGAGACAAGGCGAGTCTCACTATTCGATTGACGTTGGCCGTGTTGATCGGTGCCGTTGGCGGACTCATCGGCGGGTTCATCGCTCAGGTGTTCTACGGTTGGCTGAAAATGGGCTGGGTGCGAATCTTCGGCTGGATGCTAACGGGCCTTCTGATCGGGGCCGCCCCCTGCGCCTTCGATTACCTCGGGGCAATCATGCGCCATGAGGAACGGCGCGGGATCCAGCGGAAACTGCGCAACGGACTGATTGGCGGGGCTGCGGGCGGTCTCCTGGGCGGTCTCGTGTTGGTGATCATGAACAACCTCTGGGCCGGCATGTTCAGGGCAGACGAGTTTGGGGCGCTGGCCCTGTGGTCTCCCAGCGCCACAGGTTTCGTGGCCCTCGGAGCGTGCATCGGCCTGGCGATTTCGCTGGTGCAGATCATGTTGCGCGAAGCAACGCTGCGGGTCGAGGCCGGCTTTCGGCCGGGCCGGCAGTTGCTGCTGTCCAAGCCGGAAACGGTCATTGGCCGGGCGGAGTCGTGCGACCTTGGCCTGTTCGGCGATGCCGGCGTCGAGAAGGTGCATGCCAAGATCACGCGCCAGGGCAATAGCTGGATGCTGTCCGATGCCGGTACGCCGTCCGGCACCATGCTCAACGGGCAGAAACTCAATGCTCCGGCGGCTCTGCACTCGGGCGACCGCATCCAGGTCGGCGGCAGTGTCCTGTCGTTCGAGGTGGCGACCAAGGAACCGGCCGCGCCGCCCGCTGTCGTTCCGCCCGCGCCGGTGCCGGCTGCTCCGTGAATCGAGATGACATCCGCTCGTTGAACAAGCCCGAAGCGCG
>JBBSDR010001033.1:0-3616 GCA_038240465.1 Gemmatales bacterium | reverse complement strand
CTTGCCCGTCTCGACGTCCCATACCCGGGCATGAATGTGCGAGCCGGTGACCAGGATGCTGTCGCCTGCCGGAGAGTAAGCCACCCCCGACGCTCCCGCATTCGCCGGGAGCATCCAGCGTTTCAGTTCCTTGCCGGTCAGGACGTCCCACAACTGAACAGGCTGGTTGGGGGCGGCGCTGGCTGTGAGCAATCGCTTTCCATCCGGCGACAGCGCGACATGGCTGAGGATACCGGTCGATTTGCCTTCCTCCCTGTACTCGCCCAGAACGGCAACGAGTTCCTTCGGTTGCCACTAGAAGCGCTCCTTTTTCGGGATTTTCGCCGGATCGAGCTTGTCCAACACCCCGCCAGAAGTCGCGGCGAAGGGATCGGCCAACTTCGGCTTCCAGGACGCCTCAATGATCTTCAATCCGCCCTTTTCAAGACGAAAACTCTGGGTGAAAAGCGTCTCGTCGCCGCGCTTCACAATCACTTCATGTTCGCCCGCTTCGAGGACGATCGGTCCTGCCTTCTTGGATCCAACAGTGATCTTGCCGCCATCGACCAGCACCTCGACGTCCGGCTCCATCACCTCGACGACGACGCTGCCATTCTTGCCTTGCAGCTTGAACACGACTCCCGCGGCGGCCACGAAGGCGAACAGCAGCAGCGCAGCCCAGAGCAACCGGCGCGAATGCGCGGGCTGGGGCAGCAGGGCGGTGCGCGACGGCTCCTCGCTCCGCATTTCGGCAAGGACCTGCCGGCGAACCATCGCCGTATCGTCCCCCGTCTCCTGGCGGACCAGGGTGGCATTCGTGAACGGACGCAGAACGGCAATCACCTCAGTCATGCTTTGATACCTCTGTGCTGGATCGCGAGTCATCATGCGCGCGACAACCTCGGCAAGCCCCGCCGGCAGATCGCGGCGCAGGCGTTCGAGGCGTTCCGGCTCCTGCTGCTGATGGGCCAGCAGTTTCTCGAGTGTCGAGAGATGCGGAAACGGCGGCTGGCCGCTGAGAAGGTAGTAAAGAGTGCAACCGAGACTGTAGATGTCGGCCCGGTGGTCCGCGGTGCGAGCCTCCCCGACCTGCTCGGGCGCGATGTAGTCGGCGGTTCCGAGGATCATGCCGCTGCCGGTTGCGTCGCCCGGCATCGCGAACTCGCCGCGCAGCCGGGCCAACCCGAGATCGAGGACCTTCAGTTGGCCCGAAGACACCCGCATCAGGTTCGATGGCTTGACGTCGCGGTGGATGACGCCCCGGTCGTGGGCGTGCTGCAAACCTTCCGCGGCCTGCGAAATCAACTCGCACGACTCGGCGAAGGATAGTGGCCCCAGGCGCTGGACGCGCTGGGTGAGCGTTTCGCCATCGAGCCATTCGGTCGCCAGCAGCCAGGTGCCGTCGGCCTGTTCGGCGTGGCGAGCCTGAATGAGGTTGGGATGGCTGAGCTGGCCGACGGCACGCATCTCGCGGAGAAAACGTTTGACCGATTCGGGGTCGCTGGTCCGCTGGGCGGTCAGCACCTTGACGGCGTCAATGCGATCGAGCAGAGTATGGCGCGCTTTGTAGACGACCCCCATGCCGCCCTGCCCGGCTTTTTCGATCAACTCATAGGAGCCGAGGCGGCCCAGCGAAGGAGCGGCCGCGGCGGCTTGGGGCCGGCCGGCCAGTGATTGAGCCTGGGCAAGAGCGGCCTGCAACTGGGGTTCACCCAGCCAGGGATTGGCCGGCTCATCGTGGCGCAGGTTGGCCAGGAGCGGATCGGACAGTTGTTCGAGGATGTGCAGAGACGCCTCGCAGGCCGGACAGCGCTCGACATGGCTGGCGACGGACTCGAACAGGTCCGGCGGCAACTTGCCGATGACGTAGGCGGATAGCTGATCGGCGGCGGGACAGGTGGCCGGGTGCATGATGCAAGGCTCCGAGAGGGGCGAGGCTCCAGAAGAAGAACGATGGAGTGTGACAGGGAAAGCCGGCCTTGACTTTCATTGTCTCTGTGGCTATTTGCTTCCGTCCGATTGCACGATCATGTCTCTTTCTCGATGGGGCCTTACCCATGAAAGCGATTACCCGCTTTCGTTCCGTTGCACTGCGCTGCGTGGCGCTCTTGCTCGGCCTTGCCTTCGTCGGCTCCCTGAGCCTCGCTCAGGAGGGGACGCCGACGCGCCGGGTCCTTGTCGGCGACGTCATTGTGTCGGGCAACCGGCGCAAAAGCACCCAGGAAATCATCGGCCTCCTCAAGACGCGCGTCGGAGCGGACTACAATCCGGCCGTCATCCAGGAAGACGTCCGCACCCTCGTTGCCAGCAACCAGTTCGGCAACGTCCAGGCCCGCTTCAAGGAACGCCCCGACGGCAAGATAGACGTCTTCTTCATCGTGGTCGATTATCCCAACGTCATCGAGGAAGTCCTCTACCAGGGCGCCCATGCTCTGAAAAAGAGTGAGCTGGAAACGCTCACCGGCATGAAGAAGGGCGACACGCTCAACCCCATCAAGGCCCAGACTGCCTGCTCGGCCATCGTCCAGCGCTACAACGAGAAAGGACGGCCCTTCTCCAGTTGTACTCTCGTCGAGGGCGCGCGGACTGGCGACAAACGGGTGGTTTTCGCCATCACGGAAGGCCCCGAGGTGTACGTCCGCGACACTCAGTTTGTCGGCAACGTTTTCGTGACCGGGGCCGTGCTGCGACAGCATATTCTCACGTCGCGGCGCTTCCTGGGCCTCGACCTTCTCAGCAAACCCTTTATCGCGGGCATGGCCGACCAGGACGTCGATCGGCTGCGCGAGTATTATCGCTCGTTCGGCTACCACGACGTCCGGGTGTCGCTCGAAGTCGAGTGGGACGCGGACAACAGGACAGTCGTCCTCGTTTACCACATCAGCGAAGGCCCGCGTTATCGCATCAAGGCGGTCCCCGAGATCGTCGGCCCGACCAGTTTCTCGAAGGAAGAACTCAACCGCATCATCCAGGTGAAGGCCGACGACTACTACAGCCAGGGCAAGGTCGATACGGACGTGGCCAGGATCCGCGACTATATCGGCTCGACTGGCCATCAGGTCAACATCCAGGACCGCATCTTCTTCACCGGTCCCGGTGAGGCAGTCGTCCATTACGAAATGCAGGAGCGGCCGAAGTCTCTGGTCGGCCAGGTCTTCATCGTCGGCAACACGACGACGAAACAGAACGTCATCCTGCGGCAGGTCCCCTTGTTCCCCGGCCAGCCACTGTCCTATCCCGCTCTGCGTGAAGCCGAGCGGAACCTCAACAAGCTGAATTTGTTCGAGAACAATCCCGAGAACGGCGGCCGGCCGACGGTGACCGTGATCGATCCCGATTCGGACAGCCCCTTCAAGGACATCCTGGTCAACGTCCAGGAGACGCGCACGGGCAGCCTGCTGTTCGGCATCGGTTTCAACTCCGACGCCGGAGCCACGGGCAGCATCGTGCTCAACGAACGCAACTTTGACATCACACGCATTCCCCTGAGCATTGACGATCTGCTCAGCGGCACGGCCTTCCGCGGCGCCGGCCAGGAACTGCGACTGGAGGCCGTTCCGGGAACGCAACTCCAGCGCTACACCTTCCAGTTCCGCGAGCCGTATCTGTTTGACAGCCAGTACAGTCTGTCGGTAGG
>JBBSDR010001032.1:0-3617 GCA_038240465.1 Gemmatales bacterium | reverse complement strand
GGGAGACGTGGAAGGCGCTCGACGGCCATCTGCCTTATGACGATCTCGGCACCAACCTCGATCGCGTCAAGCGCTGGCATCCGCTCAATCGCGGCCTGTACTTCTCGGCCCGGATTCATCTGTGCGGACTCTTGCTCAATGCCAAGGGCGACCGCGTGGCGATGCACAACTCGCTCGAGACGCGCTATCCGTTCCTCGACGAGAGCGTGTTCGATTTCCTGGCAAAAGTGCCGCCGCGCTACAAGATGCGCGGCTTCCGCGACAAGTATCTGTTGCGGCTGGTCGCCCAGCGCTGGCTGCCCAAGCAGATCGCCTGGCGGCGCAAGGCAATGTTCCGCGCGCCGTTCGACAGCTTCCACCTGGACAAAGCGCCGGCTTTCATCAATCAGTTGCTGAGCCGGGAGGCCCTCCAGAAGACCGGCTACTTCGACGTCGAGGCAGTCAGTCACTGGCGCAAGGCGTACAAGACGCTGGGGCCAGCCCAGCGCATCTCGACCGAGATGGGGCTGGCGGGCGTCCTGGCGACGCAGTTGTGGCACCAGCAGTACCTCGACAGCAGCCTGGCGGACCTGTCCGCGCCGTTTCTGCCGTCTGTGACGCGCCCCGGTGTTCCGTCGTTGAACGGATCGTATCCGTCCGTGGCGAACCTGGTCGGGTAAAATGAATTCCAGGGCGGCGCGCGGCATGGAGCCAAACGCCGCCTGAAGAATGAGCGAGAACCGATGCCTTATTCCCTGGCGACTCTCTGGCACGATCGACAGCGCTTCCTTCCGGGAGTGCTGGCCGTGGCCTTCAGTTCGCTGCTGATCGCGCTTCAGTGCGGTCTGCTGCTGGGGCTGTTCTCGATCACGTCCATTCCGATCGACCACACGTCGGCCGACATCTGGATGGGCGCCCCCGGCGTTCTGAGCGTCGATCTTGGCGAGACCATACGAGCGAGCCACGTCGGCCGGCTGGCGGGCCTCAAGGACTACATCGTCCAGTCCGAGCCATACTTGCAGGGCTTCGCTTACTGGGCCAAGCCGCAGGGCGGGCGTGAACTGTGCATGGTCATCGGCTCGCACATGACTCCGGATTCACTGGGTGCCGTTGATCTGCTCACTCCCGAACTGCGCGACCGGCTGTCCGAGGTGGACTCGATCGTTGTTGATGAGTCCGACCGCGACCGGCTTGGGATCAAGGGCGAGGGCGATACCGCCGAGGTCTCGAACCATCGCGTGCGTGTCGTCGGCCTGACGCACGGGCTGCGCAGTTTGGCGGGGCCTTACGTCTTCTGCAATCTATCGACGGCGCGAGCCTTGCTCCTGCGCATGCCGGACCGGCAGGTGACGTATGTCCTGGCGAAGTGCAAGAACCCGGAAGATGCGCCGGCGATCGTCGAGTATCTGCGCAAGGAATATCCGGATGCGTCGTCGTTCACGGCGAGCGAGTTTTCGCTGAAGTCTCGGCTGCACTGGCTGTTCAAGACGAAGGCGGGCATCGCGCTGGGCTACGCCGCCCTGCTCGGGTTGCTCGTCGGCGCGGTGGTGACGAGCCAGACGCTCTATGCGGC
This sequence comes from Gemmatales bacterium, assembly GCA_038240465.1. GTDB lineage: Bacteria > Planctomycetota > Planctomycetia > Gemmatales > Gemmataceae > JBBRIK01. Next base: position 2,065 of record JBBSDR010001032.1, on the reverse strand, counting down.
CACGGCGGCCTCGATGCGCGAGTATGCCGTGCTGCGAGCGCTGGGGATTCCGCGCTGGCGCATCGCCGGTATGGTCCTGGCCCAGTCGTTCTGGGTGGGGCTACTCGGTGTGGTCATCGGCTTCTTCGCGGTCCATGCGGCACGGTTTGCCGCCTCCCAGTTGGGGGCGAGCGTCCTGCTGCCGACCTGGCTTCAGGTGGGTGCGGCGATGATTACTCTGCTGACGGCCGTCATTGCCGGCCTGACAGCCCTGCGATCGCTGCGACTGGTGGAACCGGCAACGCTGCTGCGCTAAGGTGTCTTGCCGCCGGCGGCTTTGCGTATGAAATGCAAAGGCGCTTGCGGCAGGGTGGGTGGGGATCGATAATGGAGGACAAGACCCGGATGGCCACGACCTCTCCGCTGCTGTCGCGACTGGAAGAACCCGAGGTTCACTCCGACGGCGGCGAGGAACCGACCCTGCGCGGCATTCGCCTGGCACGCGCCTTCGGCCAGGGAGAGACCAAGTCGCAGGCGCTGCGCGATGCGTCTCTCGAACTGTATGCCGGCCAGATCAGCTTGCTGATGGGTCCGTCCGGCAGCGGCAAATCGACACTGCTGGCCGTCCTGTCCGGCCTGCTTCGGCCCGACAGTGGCAAGGTCCTCGCGCTGGGTCAGGACCTGTGGAGCCTGTCCGAGAAGGAGCAGGAGCGCTTCCGGCTTCTGCACACGGGCTTCATCTTCCAGGGTTACAATCTTTTCCCGGCCCTGACGGCGAAGCAGCAACTCGAAATGGTGCTGCGCTGGGGAGAGGGAGCGAGCGCGTCGGAAGCCCGGCGGCGGACGGAGGAGGTCCTCAGCCTGCTGGGTCTGGCGCGCAAGGCGAACTTGCGGCCGGCCGAGATGTCCGGCGGCGAGAAACAGCGCGTTGCGATTGGACGCGCCCTGATCAAGAATCCGATGTTCTGTTTTGCCGATGAGCCGACCAGTGCTCTGGACTGGGCCAACGGCGAGCAGGTGATCGAATTGCTTCGCGCCGCCGCTCACGAGCGCGGCGCGACCATTCTGGTAGTGGCTCACGACGCCCGGATCATACCCTATGTCGATCGCGTCTTCCAGATGGAGGACGGATGTCTGAAGGAAACCGACATCGAAGAGCAGGGACGGAAGCCACACGACCGGAATTGAACGGAGGAACCCCGCGATGCAGACAACCCGTCCTGTCCCGGCTGAAACCGTCGAACGCCGCTCCCTCCCGGTTGCGCCGCCCCCGGCGCGGCGCTCCTTGTTCCGCACGGGGTTCTTCGTCCTGTGCGGCGTCGCTCTCGTGGTCGTGAGCGTCCTCGCTACCGGCCTGGCCCAGAGCGGCAGTCACGCCAGCGATGGCTACGTCCCCCAGGCCCCGACTCCGGAGGCGAGTTTCGCCGTCGGCTTCGGCCATGTGGACGTCGAGAGCCGCGTGATAAATCTCTTCCCCGTGCAACCCGGCGAGGTGACGGAGATTCCCAAAGCGGTGCGCGAGAACGCTCCGGTGAAGAAGGGTGAAGTCCTCTTTCGCATGGACGATCACCAGGCGAAGCTGAACGTGCAGATGGCCCTCGATGCACTCGAGGATGCGAAGTTGAAGCTGGCCCAGGCCGAACAAATGCCGGAGCAGCATCAGGCACTGGTTCGCCAGCAGGGAATCGCCATTGAGGCGGCGAAGGAGGACCGGAACAGGGTCGAGGCGCTGTTCCGCAAGGCGGATCGGCTCTTCAAGAGCCAGCCGCAGCTGGTCAAGGAGGACGAGCACGACGCCGCCGACTCCGCACTCAAGGCAGCCAACAAGGTCGTCAAGGGCCAGGAAGAGAAGCTGGCGGGGATGAAGTTGCAGGAACTGCAATTGAAACTCGAGATCAGCCGGGCCAAGATCGACGTCTCCGCGAAGAGGACTCGCTGGGAGCTGGCGAAGTACGTTCTGGAAAAGTGTGAGTTGCATGCGCCGTGTGACGGCACCGTCCTGCGTCTGCTGGTCAGCGTGGGCGACGTCCTGGGGCCAGCGGCGAAGGAACCCGCGATCATCTTCTGTCCGGCTCAGAAGCGCATC
>JBBSDR010001031.1:0-3619 GCA_038240465.1 Gemmatales bacterium | reverse complement strand
GACCGGCGACCTGACGGCGGAGCAGCATGAAGTCCTGACGCAGCAGTTTCAGGAAGAGTTGCAAGTTGCCAAGGAGGACGTCAAGACCAGCCCCGCGCCGTTCGCCGGCGACGGTGTCCACATCGGTGCCTGGAAGGAGTTATCGCCCGTCTTCACGCATGATCCGGTCTCGACCGGCGTGCCGCGCGCCATCCTGGAAAAAGTGACGGAGGCGCTGGCGCGGGTGCCTGCGCATTTCACCGTCCATCCGAAGATGGCGCGTATCCTGGAGCAGCGTCGCGAGGAGATCGCCTCGGGCGCGACGATCGATTGGCCGTTTGCCGAGTTGCTGGCGTTCGGCTCGCTGCTGCTGGAAGGCACGGCCGTGCGGCTGACGGGCCAGGACAGTCGCCGCGGCACCTTCAGCCAGCGCCACGCCGTCCTCTATGATGCGCGCACGGGCGAGCCGCACTGTGCGCTCAACGCCCTGGGTTCGGGCCAGGCGCCGATGTGGATTTACGACAGTCTGCTGTCCGAGGCGGCGGTGCTGGGCTTCGAGTTCGGCTACGCAATGGACGCTCCCGAGACGCTGGTGATATGGGAGGCGCAGTTCGGCGACTTCGCCAACGGCGCCCAGGTAATCATCGACCAGTTTATCGCCGCGAGCCAGTCGAAGTGGAAGCGCGACAACGGCGTGGTGCTGCTGTTGCCGCACGGCTACGAGGGCCAGGGACCGGACCACTCGAGCGCTCGCCTCGAACGCTATCTGCAACTGTGCGCCGAGAACAACATGCAGGTGTGTTATCCCTCGACGCCGGCCCAGTATTTCCACGTCCTGCGGCGACAGATGCGGCGCAACTTCCGCCGGCCGCTGGTGCTGATGACGCCCAAGAGCATGCTGCGGCTGAAGGCGTCGTTCGTGGAAGACCTGACGAGTGGCCGGTTCGACGAGGTCCTCGACGATCCAACGAAGGAGGCGGCGGAGGCGACGCGCGTGCTGTTGTGCAGCGGCAAGCTCTATCACGAATTACTCGAGGAATGCGTCAAGAAGAAGCCAACAAAGGCCGTGGCGCTGGTCCGCATCGAGCAGCTTTATCCGCTGCACGAGGAGAAGCTGAAGGAGGTATTCGAGCGCTATCCGAAGGCGCGCGAGGTGGTCTGGGTGCAGGAGGAGTCGCAGAACATGGGCGCGTGGACATTCCTCGAACCGCGCTTGCGGGCGTTGCTGGAGCGCGACATCCATTACGTCGGCCGGGATGCCAGCGCCAGTCCGGCGACGGGATCGCGGACGATTCATCTGCGCGAGCAGCAGGAGTTAGTGGAGGCAGCGGTTCACGGCACGGGGACGCACCTGGTGCGGGCCGCGCCGCGCGAGGGGTGAGACCTTGCCGCTTGCGGACGGCCCGCGCGCGGCTGACGGGTCAACCGAGCCGCTTCGTCTTCCGCATCCAGCAAGCTTCTTCACAAGCAGCGTAACATCAGTTCCCGACCCCTTTTTGCCTCCACGTCTTGTTTCGGCGGTGCATTCAACGCCATGATTCCGAACCAGAAGCAAAACCTCGTCCCTGGGAGTATGGCAACCAAAACGAAAATTGCAGGCCTGGAGATTCCTCAACAACTCTGTTGTCTGCTCACCTCTCTCGACGACATCATCGCCGAGCGAATTAAACAGAAGCAGAAGGTGACTATCAACCTCTACTTCGGTTTTGATGCCGATCGACAAGCCAGAGAGGAAAAGCTGTATGGCAAAGTCGGCGATACTCGTTTTGCCAACTGGGCGGAACTGAAATGGAAATAACGCATTGCGACCACTTTCTCTTTCTCGTTGCATGGCTGCTTCTGCAACTTCCTCCTGAGGGTGTCGCTCAGGACATAAGTCCCCGCCCATTCCTTCGAGGGAAGACCCGGTTTTGCCGTCTCGACTCACGACGAACTCGAGGCCGTCCTCAAGGAAGTGTCGAAACTGAAGAACGTGCCGGCGCTGGTGGCCGTCAAACTCGACTCGCGCGACTTGCCGCGCGCGATCGAAATCGCCGCCCACACACCGCGCCCGGACGAGCGCGTGGCAGCCGCTCTGGAATCGGCGATCGTCCCTGCCGCGCGGACTGAAGTTGCACTGGATGCGTTCGATTAACCCTGCAGCCTGTGGAGCCTCCCCGTGGCAAAAAGTCAACAAGCCCCCTTCGGTTCGTGGCAGTCGCCGATCACCTCGGACCTGATCGTCGCCCAGTCGATCAGCCTGCAAGATGTCTTGCTCGACGGTCCCGATGTCTACTGGGTCGAGGGCCGGCCTCAGGAGTCCGGGCGCTATGTACTTGTCCGGCGACAACCGGACGGGACCATCTCCGACATCAACCCACCGCCGCTCAACGCCCGTACGCGCGTTCACGAGTACGGCGGCGCTGGGGCGTTGGTCGCCGGAGGGGTGGCCTACTTGAGCAACTACGACGACCAGCGACTGGTTCGCATCGCTCCGGGTGAGCCGCCGACGCCGCTGACTCCAGCCCTCGGCGACCCGAAGAAACCGGACGTCTCGCTCCGCTACGCCGACGGCCGGATCGACGTCGCCCGGAACTTGTGGGTCGGCGTTCGCCAGGACCACCTCACTTCGGTCAAGGAACCCCAGAACACGATCGTTGCCGTGGACTTGGTGAAAGGAGGGCCGGGGGTCGTTCTGGTGCAGGGCAACGACTTCTACTCCAATCCGCGACTCAGCCCCAACGGCAAGCAGCTGGCATGGCTGACCTGGCACCACCCAAACATGCCCTGGGTGGGAACGGAACTCTGGGTGGCCAACTTCGCCGCGGATGGCACGCTGACCGGCAACGTAAAGGTGGCGGGCGGCGATGCCGAGTCGATCTTTCAGCCGGAGTGGTCGCCCGACGGCCAGCTTTACTTCATCTCGGATCGGAGCGGCTGGTGGAACCTCTACCGCGCCAAAGCCGATGGCACCGCGACGGCTGTCTGCCCACGCAACGCCGAGTTCGGCGTCCCGCAGTGGAACTTCGGGCTGTCCACCTATGCCTTTCTCTCCGAACGGGAAGTGATTTGCACCTATACCGAGGGGCTGGGCCGGCTCGCCCGGCTCGATGTCGTGTCCGGTGCCTTGACGCTGTTCGACTTGCCCTTCAAGGAGTACAGTGCGATCCGCGCCGGTGGGGAGATGGTAGTGTTCCGGGCAGGTTCTCCCACCTCTCCGCCCGCGGTCGTCCTCCTCGACCCGAAAAGCGGCGCCACGACGATCCTGCGGACGGCCGGCGGCGACGATCCGGCCATCGGGAACTACCTGAGCGCCGCACAGCCGATCGAGTTCCCAACCGCCTCCGGACGGAAGGCGTTTGCCCTGTACTACCCGCCGCTCAACCCGGATTTCACGGCCCCGTCCGGAGAACTGCCTCCCCTGGTGGTGAAGTGCCACGGCGGGCCGACAGCCGCGGCGTCGAGTACGCTCGACTTGCGAATCCAATACTGGACGAGTCGCGGCGTGGCGGTTGTCGATGTGGACTACGGCGGCAGCACGGGCTACGGGCGGGAGTACCGGGAGCGCTTGCACCTGACCTGGGGCGTGGTAGACGTGCAGGACTGCACGGCGGCGGTCCTCTACCTTGCCGGCAAGAAGCTGGCCGACCCGGCCCGCGCG
>JBBSDR010001030.1:0-3621 GCA_038240465.1 Gemmatales bacterium | reverse complement strand
CCCAGGTTACCATCAGCGACAACCATCCCGATCTCATCGAGGTACTGGCCGATCCTCAGGGCGGCAGGCTGCTGCGAATCCTCGACGTCAAACGCGGCGAGGGACTGCGGCTGACGCATCGGGTGCAGATCCTCTTCTACGCGCTCGAACTGCAAGCGCTGCTGGACGCCGAGGGCATCGCCGATGCGCGGGTCGATCTCGAACAGGGCGGAGTCTGGCTCGGCAAGCAGCCGCAACCGGAACTGTTTGGACTCGGCGACTTTCGCCCTCATCTCGAACGATTCCTGCGTCAGGACCTGATGGGCATCCTCCAGTCATCGGCTCGCGAGGCAGAATGGCATCTCTATCCGCGCTGCGAATGGTGCGAGTTCTTCAGTCATTGCCGGGAAGAGATGCGCCGCAAGAACGACGTCTCCCGGCTGCCGCAATTGACCACTTACGGCAAGCGGCACCTGCGCCAGGAGGGAGTGAAGACGCTGACACAACTGGGCGGCTTCCTCAAACGGGCCGACGCCGACGAGGTGCTGGACCGCTGCGCCTCGCTGGCCGGCAAGCGCCATCGGCTCGAGAATCATGTCGCCGCCCTGGAGGATTCCGAACCGCGCCTGCACGGTTCCTCCTCGACGGCCCTGCCCCAGGGAGAAAACGTCGGCCTGTTCCTGACGCTGCAACAGGAGCCGCTCGGCAAGGTGATCTATCTCGCCGGACTCTCCCTCAACGCCCGCGAGGACATTCGCGCGGAGATTTTGACGGACGCGATGGCCCGCCAATTGCTCGCCGAGGACGGCCGCTTGCGGCCCGCTGTCTGGGTGGCCGCCAAGCCGGAAGACGCGGCGAGCGTCCGGCGGTCGTTCGTCCTGCTGCTGCACGATCTCCTCCAACAGGTCCATCGCTACAACCAGCATCGACCCGAATGGAAGGACCAGATCAGCCTGCAAGCCTACACGCACAGTGAGGAGGAACGCGGGCTGCTGTTCTCGTTACTGCTGGCTGCTTTGCAAGATGAAGAGCTGGCCGGCCCGGCGATGACGCTGCTGTATCACTTCCAGGGACCGGAGTTGATGCACGCGGACAGCCATCCCGGCAGCGAGGTTGCCTATCCTGTCGTCGTGCTGCTCAACGCCGTCTTGCAGTTGCTCGCGCTGCCGGTCGAGGTGTCGTACACGCTGCCGGAAATGCTCGCCGCCCTGCGCGTGCCGTTCACCTACACCCGGCGCGACTACTATCACTTCGCGCTGGGTCATGGCTTCCGGGCCGAGTCGCTGCACGCGGCCTGGTATGGCGGCAAGAGTGAGAACCTCGCTGAGATTGCTGACCAGGCCCGGCTCTATCTCTATGCCGTCGCCGCCTTGCTCCGCGCCGTCCGCGAACGTGTCGGCAAGCATCTGCACACCTGGCCGCCGAAGTTCACGCTGCCGTCCGGCGCCGGCATCAAGAACCGGCTGCTGTCGCGGCTGTCCTTCTTCGCGCGCTACGAGAGCCTGCTGCGCTGTCTGGCGGTGCGCGAGGCCCGCGTCGAGGCGCGGCCGACGCAGGTGCTGCTCGGCCAGGCGATCGAGCTGGAGGCGCTCGACGAGTCCACGATGGAAGTGATCGGCGATCTTGTCGTCGAACCCGAGACGGGCGGCTTTCCCGCCTGGCTGCTGGTGCGCGACAGCGAGGAAGGCCGGCGAGCGCAGGTCGAGTACGCCGACTACTGGTATCGCGGCAAGTATCACGGCGGCTCCGACAGCCCCCATCGCGCCGTCGCTGGCGTCGAAGCGGTGATTGCCGGCGCGAACAAGACGGTACTGAAGATGAAGTACATTCGCGGCTTCAAGGGACAGTCGCCCCAACGCGGCGAACGGTTCCTCCTCTATCCGCGCTTCACCGATTTCACGACGGATGAGACGGTCCGCTTCCTCCAGCGACTCGACGGCGACGACAAGCTGTCGCAACTGTTCCTCGATCTGCTGGATGATCCGGCGAAGGTCGCGGCGCCGCTGCCGTTGCCGAAGAAAGCCCAGGCGCGAGCGAAGGCGTTGCTGCCGTCGCTGGACTTCACGCCGAGCCAGGCGGCCGCGTTTGCCGCCATCGGTTCGCAAAAGGTGACAGCCGTCTGGGGACCGCCGGGGACGGGCAAGACGCATTTCCTCGCCACCGCCATTCTCGCCCTCGCCGAAGCTCATGCTCACGCCGGCAAACCCTTCCGCGTCCTGGTGACTGCCTTCACTCACGCTGCCATCGAGAACCTGCTGCGCAAGATCGCGCAGCGACAGGGGCAGTTGGGCATCGACATCGCGCTGGCCAAGGCGAAGTACTGGCAAGGCGCACCGGCAGGCATCGAGGTCGTCGCCGAGGACGAGGCGCCCTTCTGGCTGGAGTCGGCCGATCAGGCGGTGCTGGGAGCGACAGCGTTTTCGTGCCTGAAGCAGTTCGACCATCTGGAGCCATTCGATCTCGTTGTGATTGACGAGGCATCGCAGGTTCGCGTGCCGGAAGCAGCCATCGCCGTCAGCCTTGTCGCGCCGGAGGGCCGGCTTGTCCTGGCGGGCGATCATCTGCAACTGCCGCCCATCGTCGCCGGCAGCTATCCCGAGAGCCAGGATGGTTCGCCCGCGCTGCACCGTTCTGTCTTTGAAGTGGCAACTCGAAACCCGCGCATCGTCTGCCAGTTGCTCGAGAATTTCCGCATGAACGACGTGCTGACGAGCTTTGCGGCCCGTCTGCTGTACGGCCCCGGCTATCAGCCTGCCAACAAGACCGTGGCCCGAAGACGAATGCCGTTCACGCCGGGACGCGACATTGACCCGCTGGTGCAAACGTGTCTCGATCCGGCCTATCCGCTGGTGGTTGTCGTTCTCGATGGCATCCGCGCATCGCGGGCGAATCCGATCGAGGCGGACCTGGTGGCGCAACTGGTGCTGGCCCTGCGCGAAGGAATGCCGTACCGCGACGATGCCAGCTTCTTTCGTGAGGGCGTCTTCGTCGTCAGTCCGCATCACGCCCAGATCAAGGCGATTCAGCGCGAGCTGGCGGCCCTGCGTCCATGGACGGTGCCGCCCTTCGTGGACACGGTGGACAAGATGCAGGGCCAGGAAGCAGAGGCGGTCATCATCAGCTATGGCGTGTCGGACCCGGAGTTCGCCTTGAAGGAGGCGGAGTTCATCTACGGGCTGAACCGTCTCAACGTGGCGATTACGCGAGCGCGCTCGAAGACAGTGCTGTGTCTGCCGCGGCCGCTGCTCGATGCGACGCCGCAGGTGCTGGACATGCCGGCGGCCGCGAAGGGGCTGGCGTTCATGCGCCGATTGGTAACAATGCTGGAGGAGACGGGCGAAACGCAGGTGTTCGAGGGAGAGGAAGTCGAGGCGCGAGTATTGCGGGCCTCGAAGCCTCTGCTTCAAGATAGGAGGGAATGATGGCCAGGAAGCGCTCTTTCTGGACGGATGGAGTCCTCGGAATTCGAGGCCTCGAAGAATCGTCCACCTATCGAGGCATCCTGGCTGAGGGAAAGGCCGAGGGAAAGGCCGAGGGGAAGATTGAAGGAGCGCTGGAAGAAGCCCGCAGGATCTTGGTCTACCTGGGCCGCCCACGCCTCGGCGATCCCGACGCGATAACACAGGCTGCCCTGGAAGCGAT
>JBBSDR010001029.1:0-3623 GCA_038240465.1 Gemmatales bacterium | reverse complement strand
CCGGAGGACCTCGCCAACAAGCGGCGCGACGACATGAAGAAGCTGCTCATGGCCAAGGTCGATGAGTTGTATCTGCGCAAGGAGATCGAGTTCCCGGTGCAGGCGGCGATGGCGATGTTCATGGCCGAGAAGCAGGTGCAGGCCGGGCAGCAGAAGTACGACCGCGACGGGCTGTACAACTGGGCCAGAGTGCGCTATCCCGAGGCGGTCGCGGAACTGAAGCACGACGACTTCCTGACGCAATCGCGCGCGAAACTGCACGAACTGCTGCTGTCGCTGAGCCGAAAGTATTATCCGAAGGCTCGGCAGCAAGCCATCGACGCTCAACTCGACGAGACGTTCGAGGGAACTCGGCTGGCGTCGGCGGAGGACGCGAAGGAGATGGGCGAGTGGGCGAAGGGACAACTCGGGCTGGAACTCGACGAGAAAAACCTGAGCGGCGTGACGCGCGAGCAGGGCCGGCAGGTGCTGTGGAATGCGTTCGACCGCAAGTATCGGCCCGAGATGCGGCAGATGGAGCGGAGCCTGCTGCTGAACCAGCTTGACACGGCCTGGAAGAACCACCTGTACGACATGGATCATCTGCGCGAGGGCATGCGGATGATGTGGGTCGGCCAGATCGACTCGAAGACGGAGTACAAGCGCCAGGGCATGAAGCAATTCGAGTCGATGTGGCGCGGCGTCGAGGACAAGGTGACCGACGCGGTATTCCGCATGGAGGAGGCGGAGGGCTTCCAGGAATCGCTGTGGGCGATCCGGGCAACGATCCACGAGTCGGCGCCGCGGATGACGGCGTCAGACGATGGCCAGACGACAAACAGCAGTGAGGGCAAGAAGCCGGAGCCGATCCGCAACACGCGCGACAAGGTGGGGCGAAACGATCCGTGTCCGTGCGGCAGCGGCAAGAAGTACAAGAACTGCTGCATGCGGCTGGCCGCGAAATAATGCGCTCGCCGCTTGCGGCTTGAAACGACCTCTCAGCAAGGAGAAGCGCGGTCATGACTGTCGAGCAGATCAAAAGTCAACTCCTCACCCTGACGCAGACAGAGCGCGCGGACCTGGCGTATTTTCTCCTGCAATCACTGGACGGGGAAGAAGAGAGCGAAGAGGAAGTGGAAGTGGCCTGGGCAGCAGAACTCTCGCGTCGCGCTGAAGAAATCAAGAGCGGGAAAGTAGCCGGCATTCCCGCAGAGGAAGTCCATGCACGGCTGCGAGAGAAACTCCGGTGAAGCCGCTCGTCTACAGTCCCGAGGCTCGTGCCGAACTCGAAGAAGCGGCCTTCCATTATGAGGAAAGGCGTGAAGGTTTGGGAACGGACTTCCAGGCGGAAATCGAAGCTGCCGAAGCGCGGATTCGGAGGAACCCACTACTTTACCCAGTTTACAACGACGAAGGCTTCCGGAAATGTCTGGTTCATCGGTTCCCATACACGATCTACTACCTTGAATTGGAAGACCGCATCTGGATTGCTGCCATCGCACATCAGAAACGTCGGCCCGGGTACTGGCGGGGGCGGGACCCTGAATGAGCAAGCCCCGGTTGTCCTGTAACGGAGCGTGCCTCTTCGGGAAAGGATTCCCATGCGATTTGTCCTCGATGCCCTTTATCTCCTCTCTCTTCTGCTCCTGTCGCCCTGGCTTGTCTACAAGACGCTCACAACAGGCAAGTATCGCCGTGGACTGGCGAGCAAGCTGCTCGGCCGCGTCTCGGTTCCGCCCGCGTCAGGGCCGCGAGCCTGGTTTCATGGCGTTTCCGTCGGTGAGATTCACCTGCTCCGCCAACTCGTCGCCGCTTTTCGTCAGCGGCATCCCGACTGGAATTGCGTCATCTCGACAACGACCGATACCGGCTTCGACGAGGCGGCGAAGGCTTTTCCCGATCTGCCCGTCTTCTTCTTTCCCTTCGATTTCTCCTGGGCCGTCCGCCGCACTTTGGACAAGGTCGCGCCCGATCTTATCGTCCTCGCGGAAGGCGAAATCTGGCCCAATTTCCTGCGCATCGCGCGAGCGCAGCACATCACACTTGCCATCGTCAATGGCCGCCTCAGTCCGTGCAGCGCCGCCCGCCATCAACGACTGCGCTGGCTCGTCCGTCCCCTGTGGCGCTGTCTCGACCTGATCGTTGCCCAGAACGCGGAGTATGCGGAGAACTATCGGCGCATCGGTGTCGATCCCGGGCGTATCGTCGTCAGCGGCTCGATCAAGTTCGATGGCGTCTCGGTCGATCGCCATTCCGAGCGCGTCGAGCGGATACGGCACCTGCTCAACGTCCAGCCCGATGACCGCGTCTGGGTCTGCGGCAGCACCCAGTCGCCCGAGGAAGAGATTGCCGTCGAGATTTATCGGCAGCTCAAAAGCGATATTCCCGGTCTGCGTCTCGTTCTTGTGCCGCGCCAGAAAGACCGCTTCGCTGAGGTGGCTGCCCTGCTACAGAAGAGCGGCTTGCCCTTCGTCCGCCGCAGCAGCTTGAGCGAACCCGTGCGCGATCCCGAAACGATTGTCCTCGTCGATACGATCGGCGAGTTGGGGACCATCTGGGGACTGGCCGAGGTTGCCTTCGTCGGCGGCAGTCTCGATGGCAAACGTGGCGGACAGAACATGATCGAGCCGGCCGCTTACGGGTCGGCCGTCGTCTTCGGGCCGCATGTCTGGAACTTCCGCGATATCGCCGCTCGTCTCGTCGAATCGGCAGCCGCTATCCAGGTCAAGGACGCTGCCGAACTGGAAGCCGCTGTCCGCGAACTTTTCACGGATGCCCAGCAGCGCCAGCACATGGGCGAAGCGGCGCGCGAGTTCGTACTGCGGCAACAGGGAGCGACAGCCGCTACAATGTCCGCGATTGATTCCCTCCTGAACGCCCGACGGCGAACCAGGGCGGCTTGACTGCGCGGGGTGACCGATGTCTTTTCCTATTCTGAGTTGTGCCGAGGTGCGCGAACGTGAGGGGCGAGCCATCCAGGCGCTGGGGATGCCCAGCCTGCTGCTGATGGAAAACGCCGGCCGCAACATCGCCGAGTTGCTCGTCTCACTCGGCATCAGCGGCAAGGTCGTCATCTGCTGCGGCAAGGGCAACAATGGCGGCGATGGCCTCGTCATCGCCCGCCATCTCGATAACGGGCAAATCCCCGTCCAGGTGCTGCTCTTCGCCCATCCCGAAGAGTTGACTGCCGACGCGGCCATCAATTATCGCATTCTCGCCGGCTCGGGGGTGAAGGTGGACGTCCATGCCGGCGATCTGGATCGCGAGACGATCCGCGTCGATCTGGCGACGGCGGACTGGGTGGTTGATGCCCTTTTCGGCACCGGGTTGAGCGGCTCGTTGCGATTTCCCTTTGACGAGATCGTGTCGCTCATCAACGCCGGCCCGGCCAAGGTGCTGGCGGTCGATATCCCCTCGGGGCTCGACGGCGACACCGGCAAACCACTCGGGCCAACGGTCCGCGCCCATCACACAGCGACGATGCTGGCGTGGAAAAAAGGCTTCGTGGAAGAGCCGGCCCGCGCGTGGCTCGGACAGGTTCACCTCATCGACATCGGCCTGCCGCGGCGGTGTCTCATCGCTGAATAACTCTGGCGTGGGGGGGGGGGGGGGGGGGGGGCGGGGGTGGGGGGGGGGGGGGGGGG
>JBBSDR010001028.1:0-3623 GCA_038240465.1 Gemmatales bacterium | reverse complement strand
GACAGGCGTCTCGCCTGTCCGGACAGGCGAGACGCCTGTCCCACCGGGTATGTTTGAACCTGCCGCTCGCCTAACGGTCCTACCTCGCCTTCCGAATCGTCAATCCTTCCAGCGTTTGGCACCGCCGCTTCAAGAGGAGGCGCCGGGACAGGCGGCTCGTTCGCAACCACTTCGGCGGTGCCGGCAGGTGCCGGTGCTGGGGAAGGGGCATTTGTCGGAAGCGGTGGCAGCGGGATGCCTACGATCACTTCTTCCGCTGCCCGCCAGAACAGGCCCTCAACCTCGCCCGCGGACCGCCACTTCTGTGTCCCGTCCTCAATCACCATGTCAACGGGCAACACCCCTCCTGTTCTCGCCAGGTCCTTCAACTCCAGAAAGGAGTATGGGCCGAGCTTTTGCTTCCCTCTGGCGATGTACCACTGAGCGATCATTTTCGGCCCTTCTCCCCCGCAACCACTTGGCCCTTCTCAACGACCGCTGGTCATTTGTCTTTCTTCTCCGTGTCTTTTCGACCCTGCTTCAATTCCGCGAGCACTTTCTCGGCAGCGGCGCGCAGGTTCGGGTTCTCATCGCTCGCGGCAATTACCTGCAATTCGAGGGTGGCTTTTGGTGTCGCGACCTTGCCCAAAGCAGTAAAGGCCGCCAGAGCGATCGCATTGAGTGATGGATCGAATCTGTTTTTGTACAGCACGGTTTGACACTGGACTGCTTTCAACAAGAGCGGTGCCACCTGATCGGCCTCCGCTCCGTAAAGTCCGAGGACGACGATCACTCTTTCCGCCCGCTCTTCCTCCGTCTTCAAATAGATCATCTCGGGTTTTTTTGGTTTCGGGGTCGTTTCTGTCTTCGTTTCGCCCTTGGTCGCATCGCTTAGCTTTTCCCCGTGTTTGGCGAAGATTTCCTCCAGCAAGGCAGCGGTGCTGGTCAAGGCGGCCTTCGTCTTCTCTTTCTGCTTGCTCAGGGCCTCCGCCGCCAGGACGCGCTTCTCCAGGGAATTTTCCTTGTCGTCCAGAATCTCCTGCAATCGTTCCGTCAGGGACTTGCCTTCATTGGTGGGCTGTTTTTTCTCGTCCGCAGGCTCCTCGCCGACGGCCGTAGCCGAGGGCGACGCGACGTTTTTCTCCGCGGGCTTGCCGGCTGGTTGTTCACGAGGACTACTGTCTTTTGTCCCGGTGTTCGTCTCCTTCGCGCTTTCGTTCTTGCCATTACCGGCGCTGCACCCCGCAGCCATCGTGAGAGCGAAGGCCATGAATAGCGCGCCCGGTAGCGTTCCTCGTCTGGAGACAAACATGTTGACCTCCCATCCTTTGAGCTGAAAGACGTACTGATAATGCCTGTATCACTCTCGGCACCAGCGGGCCGAGGACTGTCACGATCAGAAGACGCCGCTGATTGTACCCTATAGCGGTGGCTGTTCCAGCTTTTTCTGTCCCGCTGGCTTGATTCGCTTGATTCGAGGCCGAAGGGACGGAAAGGGGTCAAACCCCGAAATCCCTGGTCCCTCGTCCAATTTCTCCCCACCTTGGGGGAATTTCGGGGTTTGCTCCGCGTTTGCCCCTTTGTCTTCCACCCACCGGAAAGCATGGTCCAGATGTGAAAGTCGTAATGCCGTGGGAACGTCTACGACGTCCCACTGGACTCCTGTTCGGGGGCCGCGTCCGGGGACGGAGCCGCCTCCGAGTCGAGAATGATCTGGCGGATGTTTTCAGGCGCGACATCCGCTTGCTCAGTCTTCGAGTAGACGGTGACGAGGACAACCGCCGTCTCGCTCTTGACGTGATAAATGAGCCGATAGCCACCACTTTTACCCCTCTGAGCGTCGGAGTTCTTGGCGCGAACCTTGAAGACCTCGTAACGCACCTGGGGCACTCGATCGCCGGGCTTGCTTCCGCTCGTCAACTGGTCAAGGATAGGCTGCAAGTCCGACTTGATGTGGCGATACTTCTTCGCCAACTGCCGGAGATTACGCTTGAACTCAGGAGTAAAACTGACCTGAACGGGGGAAGGAGAGTCACTCGGCATCGATCCCCTCCCAAAGGCGATCGAGCGGCAACGCTTGACCGCCCTGGGCCTCCTCCCAGCCCCGCCGGAAACTGTCGGCCGCCGGCTGTAGAAGCACGCTTTCGCGATAGGTGCGAATCATCTGGAGCAGTAACGGAAAGTATTCCTCCGGCAGGCCCTCCAGCTCGGCAAGCATCTGTCGCTGTTGATCGGATAGCAAGGCGCTCATGAAGCCCTCCTCTCGCGCAGCCAGAGTGGAAAGTCGCCTCCATCGAAGAACGAGAATGCGAAGCGCCCGGCGCCATGACGCTTCCCTGTCAGCGACACCGTTCGCCTTCCTTCTGCGTGCGTCCCTTCGCTGCTCCGATGCCGGCTTCGACGCTCCCATTGTATTCCGAACAGGAGGAAGGAGGAGGCAGAAAGGGGGTCGGGCCCCGCGTGGGAAACAGCCTGTCGTCATTTTGGGGGGTTCTCGTCGGCTGCCGCGAGTGGCGCTTCCTGATACAGCGCTGCCTGTGTCAGCCCCACCGCCCGCGACGTGTCGAACCGAAGGCCAGAGCAAAGAAAAGCTTCCAGGAAGCGTCTCCTGTCGGTTGAATAAGTCCAGCGCGATTGTCCTCGTCGGGAGCCGAAACGAGACGGATTCGAGGCGTTCCACGGCGCGAATATCCCACTCGGCGAAGGCCGCGTCTCGGCTTCCCCTGGTGAGAGCGATTGCTTGAGCCGGAGATGGGCTGTACGATTACCATCAATCGATCACCTTCGGCCGAGAGAACCCGAGTTCAGGCCATTTCCAGAGAAAAGGGACCGGCTCATGAACGTTGAAACCCAGATCATCACCGTTGGCGAGAACGAAGAGGTCACGCTGAAAGCGCCAAAAGGCGCGATGGCCATGCGCAGGCTGGACAAGAACAATGTCGAGGTCTTTCTGCTTTCCGAGAAAGAGCTTCTCGCGCTGGTGGGGGAACCGGAACGACCGGACGTCCCCGCAGAAGTCCGGCAATTCGCGATTGACCGGGGTATCCTCACTTATCTCGAAAAGGCTGTCCGGACAGCACAGGACGTATTCGCAGCCCTTCCAAGGTGTCAAAACCGGGGAATTCGTTGTATTTTCACGTTTTTGGCATGGAAAGTGCCAGTTCGTGTTGACTGAAATCGCAAAAACCCCTGTTTTCTAGCCAATTCGTCACCTTGGAAGGGCTGGACGTATTCGCTGGCCAGGATCGCGTGACGATCTCCCTCAAACAGGACGAGTATTGCGATCCCTATGTGGACATTAATGCCATCGTGGACGAGGCGCCGGAATCCGAGGCTGAGTTGTATTCGCGTTGCGTCGAGGAGTGGGCGTCCTTCCTCCCGCCTCATGTCGGCGGCCGCCTTCAGCTCTCCACTTCCTGGAACCGGAAATGAACCCACGCGACTACCTGGTCCAGGCTTCCGAGCTGGTGCGGAAGGAACCGCCGTCAGCCGCCGACCTCCGCACCGCGGTGAGCAGGTCCTATCACCAAACGGTTTCTTGGGGATTTTGTAGGAAGTTTGTCCCGAGGCGCTTTATATTCAGTGGTGAAATCGTCGCCCGCCGGTCATGGCACGGAGTACCCCCATGAGCGACAGCGCTATCT
>JBBSDR010001027.1:0-3626 GCA_038240465.1 Gemmatales bacterium | reverse complement strand
TGCTTGCCGGACTGGTCAGGCCGGGGGTGGTCGGGGGGGGTGGGCTCATCGGGGGTCTGAATGTGGGTGTGGTCAGTCGGGACGGTCCCCCCCCCGGCTCGCCTCAGAATTACACCTGCTCAGGACGCAATGAGGATAACATGCACCTCGCCGGGGCCGTGAACGCCTGTCACCAATTTCAGTTCGATGTCGCCGGTCTTGCTCGGCCCGGTAATCAGCGTCAGGCACGATGGCATCTTGCGTCCACCCGGCGGAAACAGATCGAACAGGTCGGCGACGATCTGCGCGCGATCCGCGATGACGACGTGGACCGGCGGCAGCAGGCTCTCGGAGCGCGGCCCGGCTTCCGTCTCGACGACAAGCGATCCCGTCTCCGCGATCAGGTGGACGACGCCCGTGATGCCGACGTCGGCGGCGAAGAAAGCTTCGCGCGCCGTCTCCGGTTTCAGGTCCGCCACGCGCATCACTTCCAGTCCATCGGCGACAAGGGCCGGTGTCAGGTTCAGCCGATCGATCGCCGGACCGCTGCCGAGGAGGACGCGCTTCGCCTTCAGGGCCGGCAGCAGATCGAACAGTTTCAGCCGGGCCATTGCGTCATCAGAGACGATATGACACCTGCCTCCCGCCGCCTCGAATTCCTGGCTGAAGCGCGCGACCGGATCAGCCCCCGCGCCCTGGTAGCCGAGCGAGCCGCGTTCGGGCAACGGCGGCACAGAGCCGGCGCGATTACCCTCCTGCACAGCCTGACGAACGCGAGCCAGGAACGCCTCACGACTCGGATCGCTCATGACGCCTCGCCTTCCTGGCGCAGACGTTCGCGCGTCTCCATCAGGATTCGGCCGAGCATGTTCTTGCCGCTGCCGTCGCCGCCATCGCCCCAGTAGTTGTCGTTCTCGGTGTGTTCGACGAGTGTGTCATCTCCCGTCGAGAGGAGCAGTTCGCGCAGTTCGTCATGCTGCGTGAACTTGGCGTAGACGGCCTCGCGCATGACATCGTCCTTGACGCTCTCCCAGTCGGGCCGAAGTTTGACCTTACGATCGCGCCCCAGGCGGGCAGCCTCGGATGGTGTCTTGGCCTGGCGCACCTCTTCCTCGCGCGGCATGCCAGCGTACTTCTGGGCCTGGAAGTAGTGCTCGCTCGTCCGCCACTTCTTGTCCTTGAGGAAGACAGAAAAGCGCGCGAAGTTCGAGAACTCGCCGAACGGTTCATTCAGGTGATAGAAGTTGATGACGGGCATCAATCGACCTCCGTGGTGATGAGGCGGCGTAGCCGATTGCGATACCCGGAATGATCCGGCGAGTCGGGAAGATTGTCAAGGAGGGGAGTTCACACAGACTCGAAGTGAGGAGCGAGTTTGTCGCGGAGGAGCAGGCGGGCGCGGTGCAGGCGACTCTTGACGGCCGCCACGCTGATGCTCAGCGCGGCGCCAATGTCGGCGTTCGGCAAACCCTCGATGTCGGAAAGCACCAGCACGTTGCGATACAACTCCGGCAGCGCGGCGATGCCTCGTTCGATCAGTAAACGTTCTTCTGAATTGAGCAACTGCTCGTCGGGGCCAACGAGCGTGTGCGCATCGCGCACGTCGTCGAGCGGTTCGGAAACCTGCGTCTCATCGCGCAGGGCGCGTTTCCGGCGATGGGCCAGGGCGGCGTTGACGGTGACGCGATGCAGCCAGGTCGGAAAGGCCGAGTCGCCGCGGAAGGTGGGCAGTTTACGCACCACCTGCATGAAGACGTCCTGCGCAACGTCTTCCGCGTCTGTCTCGTTGCTGACCATCCGCCGAGCCATGCGATAGACGCGCGGACCGAATTCGAGGTAGACCTGTTCCGGCGTTAGTGACGCCGGCTGATCCCCTCCCGGAAGGGAGGGATTGGTAGTAGTTTGTTCGTCCATGGTGTCCCCCCTCTTCTCTTGGAGGGGTGTCCTTCACATGTTGCACTTTTGTTCTTCTCTGTTGTTATAGCGAGGGCGCAACCGTTCGGACACTGCCGTCCCGATTCGGGTTCACCACTCTGCATTGACCCCATCCCGACGCGCCAGTAGAGTCCCGCCTCTCGACGGCGCGCGGGAGATACCCATCCCCGCGCGCCAGTGGTTGAATCGTGGATAGAGGACTCGAGACATGCACTGGCGAACCCTGGCGGGCGTGATGATGCTGCTGGTGTCGGTCCCGGCGCTGGAGGCCAAGGGGCACCTGCTGGAAGAAAAGCTCGCGCCCGGCGACTGCTTCCGCGTCGAGTTGAGCATGAAGCTCAAGGGCAGCATGCGCTTCACGCGCGGTGGCAAAAAGACGTCGCTGCCGCTCGAGGCCTCCGCCCTGCACACCTTCCCCGAGCGTATCCTGGCGGTCGGCAAGGATGGCAGCGCCGAGAAGACGGCGCGCGTCTACGAGACGGCCCGGGCGACGATCCAGCTTGGCCAGCAGGCCTCGGAGCGCACCCTCCGGCCCGAACGCAAGCTCCTCGTCGCCCTGTGGCTGAACGATCAGCCGCTCGCGTTCTCGCCCGCCGGCCCGCTCCACCAGCACGAGCTGGAGTTGTGCAGCGAGCATTTCGATACGCTGCATCTGGTCGGTCTGCTGCCCGGCAAGGAAGTCAACGTCGGCGACACATGGAAGATCGGCAACATCGCCGTCCAGGCCCTGTGTCGCTTCGAGGGGCTGACCGAACAGGCGCTGACGGGCAAGCTGGAGAGCGTCAACGGCAGCAAGGCGACGGTGTCGATCAAGGGGACGGCCAACGGCATCGACCTGGGTTCGATGGTCAAGCTGGTCATCGACGCGAGTTGCGTATTCGACCTGGAATCGAAGCGACTGGTGAAGGTGGAGTGGAAGCAGAAGGACGAGCGCGACATCGGCCCGGCCAGCCCGGCGTCGACGGTCGAGTCAACGACGACACTCACCCGGACGCCGCTCGTCCAGCCGGACACTCTGAGCGACAGGGCGCTGTCCGCGGTGCCGGAGGGGCTGGAGGTGCCGCCGCAAATGTTGCAGATGGATTACGTCCATCCGAAGGGCGTCTACGATCTGCTCTATCTGCGCGACTGGACGATTGTCAGCGAGAGTGAGCAGCATCTGGTGATGCGTTTGGTGGATCGCGGCGACTTCGTGGCCCAGGTGACGGTGGCGGTGTGGACGAAGGAGAAGCCGGGCAAGACGATGACGCTGGCGGAGTTCACGGAGTTGATGGCCAAGACGCCGAACTGGAAGATGACCAAGGAACTGCAAGCCGGCGAGGTGCCATCGGAGAAGGATCGCAAGATCTATCGGCTAGCGCAGATGGGCGAGCTGGACGGCAAGGAAGTGGTGCAGAACTTCTACCTGGTGGCGGGCGAGGATGGCCGGCAGCTTGTGCTGACGTTCACGATGACGCCCAAGCAGGCGGACCGTCTCGGCACACGCGACCTGACGCTCGCGGGCAGCATCGACTTCCCGAAGGCGAAGTGAGGCCACAACGATTCGGTGGTTCGAGGCGAACGGCCGGCGCAAGCCGGCCGTTCGCCGTTGAACGCCCGCAGAATCGATTCGGCGATCTTGACGTTCTCCCTTCTCTCCCTGAAGTGGGCCGAGAAGATTGAAGGTTAGCCGCGACGCGGAGTCTTCGGAGCGGAGCGCGTGCTGCGTCAAC
>JBBSDR010001026.1:0-3636 GCA_038240465.1 Gemmatales bacterium | reverse complement strand
GTTGGCGTCGAGCAGCACTCGACCGGCCTTGAGGAAACGCTGGAATTCCTGGAGCCTCAGTGTCTCCGCGACGTCGGGTTTCGGAGTGTCCGGCGGCTTCTTGTCGGTCCCGTCAGGTTTCTTGTCTTCGGGCTTCTTCTCTTCAGGCTTCTTCTCCTCGGGTTTCTTCTCTTCCTTGACGACTGGCCTGGGATCGGCCTCAGCGGGCTTGAGGGCGACAGGGTCCGGCTTATCTTCTTCTTTCTTTCCCGAATTGAGAACGACCGCGGCCCCGACCCCGCCAAGAAGCGCGGCAGCGGCGCAGGCGGCCATCCAGGGCCACATGGGACGCCGTTCGGGAGTCGAGGATGGAAAGAGTCCCTTGAGGCTGCTGGCCGGGACCCATTGACGGGTGCCTTCCTGGAGCAGCATGTCGGCCGGCTGAAGCTGCCCCTTCGCGGCCAGTTGTCTGAGTTGGCCGGAAGAGAGCGGCCCCGACTTCTGCCCATTGCGCTTCCAGTACCATCGGCTGGCATCCATCGCAGTCCCTCAGATCAAGTGGGCAGGACGTTGGCTCGGAGACGACCCTCAGATACGGACCGTTTCCATCTCGGTTTGAGTGTATCCCGAGGGAACGCCGAACGCGATAGAAACTTGCGCGGGCCAACCGTGACTGTCAGGCAAATTTTCCGGCCTGGCTACGATTCGGCAAGCGTCGGCCTCGACGGGATGGCTCCGTGAACCAAGTATGGTCTTCAAGGTGGTCCTTCACGACAAGGAGTCGGCATCAAGTCCGGTCATGCGGATCTCGGGGCAGCCGTGGCGGTTCGACGTGACGATTTGTTGGCCTCCTTTGTTGGCCCGATTGTCTCTTGACGC
The DNA here is from genome assembly GCA_038240465.1 of Gemmatales bacterium. Lineage (GTDB taxonomy): Bacteria > Planctomycetota > Planctomycetia > Gemmatales > Gemmataceae > JBBRIK01. The sequence goes on along the minus strand of JBBSDR010001026.1, from coordinate 2,778 downwards.
GCCGTCCCCTGAGCGAGTCGCCTCAGAGCGCTTGCACAATCCGATCCCAAACCAGGGGGTGCGACACTCGTAAGCTATTGAACGGTTCATCGACGCCACCGTCTCGGCGAAAGTACCAATGAGCCAGGCCATAATCGTCGTTGTCTCGAACCGCATGCAGGAGTTCGGCCTCCAGGGCAGCGGGGGCCGCGTTGCTCACCATGCCGGTCAGAAAGAAATGCACCGCGCGGGCAAGATTGCGTCGTGTTCGCAGGCGGCCCTCGGTCACTGCCTCGATGTTCAACGGCAGGACTGCTGGATCGACGGTGTATGTCCCCTTCGGGTGAGGCAAGCCGCTGGACGGCTCGTACCGGGCCGTGATGTTGCCGGTCTGCTCATCGAAGAAGAGGAAGTCCCACGGGTCCTCAGCGGTGGGGTCGATCAGCAGCGGCCGCCGTTGCCCATCCAGGGGAAAGCGGTCGCCTTTTTGCCGGTTGCAGCCGGTGCAGATCCACAGCATGTTCAACCAGCGAAAGACTCGCCGCGGATAGCGGGCCTGGGGCCAGAAGTGTTCGATGTCGGTGCTGCGCGAATCGCCGCAGAACATGCAGCGCTGGCGCTTTCCCGCCATCGAACCGAGAATTTGGGCCACAACCTTCATCGTCTTCGTTGGGCGCGAAGTCTCCCACGTCGTTTGAACATCTTGTCCGGCATTGATTTCTCTCTGCTTCCGTGCAAGATAGCTTGCCGCGCGTTTGGGCAAGGGCAGGCGAGTGACCCGACGCATCCGCTTCACTCCTCGCCGTTATCCGTGAATGGGAGCAGGTCCTTCATGGTGTTCCTTTCCGCCTCGGACAACAATCCCGCGTGTTCCTTCGCCTTCAAATCGGCGTGTTCCATTCTGGCCTTCACTGCTCTGGGAGATCGCGTGTATTTCATCGCGAAAGCGCGGCTCAGTAAGATGACGTCCGGTTTTGAACGAACGATGTTCCAGTACTCGGGACCCTTGATGCGAGCGGGTTCAGAGTCCTCGCCGGGGGCAGGCAGATGATAAATCATGTCTTCGTCTGCCGCCTGACAGATGAGGGCGCTATGAGTCGTGACGATAAACTGGATATTCGGAAAGCGCGTTTTTAGCCAGTCGCCGATGTCACGCTGCCATTCCGGGTGCAGGTGCGAATCAATTTCGTCGATCAGCACAATGCCGCTGTGCGGCACAATCTGACGTCCCAGGTCTTCACGAATCAAATCGTCGGGTCCATGGATGTTCACGAGATGCCGCACGATGTCAACCAGCAGCGCCAGGGCTGCGCGATAGCCCTCGCTCATGTCGGCCAGGGGCAGGACGACATTTCCCGCGTCACGCAGCCAGAGTCCTTCGGAATCGACCTTTTCAATCCGCAAGCCGTTGCGGAGGAAATCATCGTTAAGGAGTTTCAAGACGCTGTCGAGGATGCGCCCTTCTTTCTCCCGCCCCTCCAGCTTCTTGACATGCAAGTCCTTGAGCCAGAGTTCGCACTCGCCAAGCGTGGCATCTTCGCGGAACATGGTGGCAAACCGAGCCACACGGCTGGGTCCTACCATGAGCCGCTGAGCGTCCGGCGAGGCCCCATAGAGACGGCGAAAGGGACCGTAGCCGACGGCGTACCATCCGATCGGATTCTCTGCCCAGGGACCATGCTTGGGTCCCTTTCCTTTGTTCTTGTACTTATCGCCAACCGTCAGCACCACTTCCGGTCCGGGATCGTTCGAGAGCTTCAGCTCCGACCAGAATGGATGCTCGTAGCGGCGTCCCTGGGCGAACTTATCAGCCTCTCCCGCCATGATCTCAACCGCGATAACTGCTTCTCGGCTTCCGCGGCGAATCCAGCCTTGCAAGGATGGCTGCAAGGCCCGCGCTGTGTCGGTCCCCACGAGGGCGAGGGCAACAGCCTTGAGCAATGCAGTTTTCCCGGCTGCGTTATCTCCGGTGACGACCGCCCAGCCGGCGTAACGGCCATCGGGGCGCTCGAAGTCGAAGTCGAGTTGCCGGAACCCGCGCAAGTTTTCGAGGACGACACGCTTGATATACATGATGCCGGATCTCCTAGCCGCAATTATAGACGGAAAATTCAACTGCCTCGCGGCCCCCGATGCCGCGGTCGTTAAACTGGGAGATACGACAAAGATGACAGGAAGGTGGCTGCACCCAATATTGAGAGATTGAAGGATGCGAATATCGGTTCCCGACACCTTATCCGCCGCAGCACGGCCAGCCGCAGATGACCATCGCCGATCTGCTCGGCAATCCGCTGCCCTCTGTCCTCGTCAGCGCCAAAAGCATGGACACCGTCACCATCGCCTGGCGCCGCTGGCTCGGCATGCGCGTCAAAATCATCGACGAATACAACCGCATTCCCACTCGCACTCAGTCGGCCCTGCTTACCGTCATGGCCGACAACTATGCCGAGATGCTCGATCAGATTTATGAGTGTCCCGAAGCCGCCTGGTATCTCACCGCCAACGACGACGCCGGCGGCGGCACTTATCAGATCGACGTCCATTCTCGCGGCGCAAATCGTGGCAGCCGGGCCAGCGAGATCGACAAATTCTTGAAGCAGAAACAAACAGTCACTGATGGGTCCTTTTCAAGGCATTCAGAGGAATATGGAGGCCTGGAGTCATTGGTGCTTGGCTGCGCAACGAGCATTCAGTTACAGTGAGACGCGATTCGTTTCATTTCATGCCCGCCACACCCCCCGGTCAAGGGTGTGAACAATCGGGGTGCGCCCAGGTAGACATCTCGTTCTCTTGTGCAGG
>JBBSDR010001025.1:0-3636 GCA_038240465.1 Gemmatales bacterium | reverse complement strand
CCCATGCCGCCGCGCGCGATCTCCTCCAGCAACTCGTAATCACCGAAATTCTTCACGCGGGCCGGCAGCAAATCGGGCATGACGCTCGCCCGGCCTGCGTTTCGGGAATCGGCTGGTCCGCCGGCATGGGAAGGTCGGCGGCGCGGCGGGCGAACTGAGCGCGAGCGGAGAAGAACGACTCCAGGTTGGGCGACGGCGGCGGGAGTGCGGTTCATCGAATCGCCGATCTCCGCCAGCGACCAGCCGTGCCAGTGCTGCAGGACCAAAACCTCGCGCTGGGCATCCGGCAACTGTTCCATCGCGTCGGCCAGCCGCAGCGCCCGTTCGCGGCGTTCGGCCTCCTCGCTGGGAGACGGGCCGCTGTCGGCGAGCCAACCTTCGAGCCGGATCGACGACGACGCGAACTCCTGCTCGAGATGCTGCTCGCGTTGCATGTCCCGGCACGCCTGCTGAAACGCACGCAAGGCGTCGGCCATGTTGTGGGCGAGCATCCGGCGCAGCCAGGCCAGGTACTCGGCCTCGGTGGCGCCGCGGAACTGGTCGCGATGAGCGTGGGCCTCCAGCATCGTCAACTGCACCATGTCCGACGGGTCCACCTTGGGCCGCAACCGCGGATCGAGATGCAATCGCGCCAGGAAGCGCAGGTAATTGCGTACCCGCCGCAGTTCCGTTTCGGTCATCGAGTGTTCAGCATCCATGATTCCCCCCTACTATTCAAGGCGCGGCGCGAGTCAGAAATAGGCGCGCAAAAGGGAATCGAAAAGAAAATATATCGCGACGGATGGGCGAGCGGGGAGCGTCAGCGCTCAAAGGTCGCCCGGCCGTAAACGACCGGGCTATGTGCCAAAGCCCCCTGAAGGGGGCTGAAAACCCCGCCTGCGAACCCGGCCGTAAACGACCGGGCTATGTGCCAAAGCCCCCTGAAGGGGGCTGAGAACCCCCGTCTTCAGCCCCCTTCAGGGGGCTTCTGCTCTTAGCCCGGTCCTTCAGGGCCGGGCTTTGAGGCGTATCCGTCAGGAAGCGTGTCAAGACCCCGTCGCTTACGCTTCCGGCTCGTCCGGAAAAAACGCCACCTCGCACAGTGGAATTATTCACGCCAGGATGCCGTTGATGGGCCGGCCGGACGCGCTCCCGGCAACTGACCGGCGCGAATGCCTCGCGGTTGTGAACAACAGGAGGACGCCGGAGATCATCGGGAGCAAACGTTGGCGCATGATCGTGGACCAGAGGGAGGGGAAGGGAGGCCGTCTCGGCTCCCGACGTGTCTATCCTACCGTTCCCGGTGACACGAAAGCAAGAATCGCCGCTGAGGAGCACGGCGGACTGCCCGCAAAGGATCGAAGGCGAAATAACTTCTCGTCTTTCTTGCCGCTTGCGGCTTGGCGGACTGACCGCTAAGCCGCAAGCGGCAACCCGATTCCGCCGCGCAAGTTGACTGGTCAAGCCAGCCAGGATGTGCTAACTTGCAAAAGTCAGGATAGTTGGGTCTTCCTCTCCTTCACCCTGAACCCGGGGGAAGTATTGACCGACTCGACTATAATGACAAGGAACCGGTGTCGCTGCCCTCCTTTGGCTTTGCGCGGCCCTGACGGCAACACAACAGCCTCCACCGCCTTGCGTATGCAGCGATCGTGTCGGACGACGAGAACCTCCTCGTTGCCCGGATCTTTATTGCTCTTCCTTCCGGCCGGCTCCAGGCGGTGAACCGGCGGTCGGAACAGAGGACAGGCCATGGCGAAAGAAGAATCGTTTCAAGTGCAAGGGAAGGTGACGGCGGCGCTCGCCAACACGCAATTCAAGGTGCGTCTGGAGAACGGTCATGAGATCATCGCGCACATTGCCGGCAAGATTCGCAAGAACTTCATCCGTATCCTGCCCGGCGATACGGTGACCGTGTCAATCTCGCCGTACGATCTGACCAAGGGCCGGATCACTTACCGCGGCCCGCTGCGCCAGAAGCCCCCCGAAGAAGAAGTCCAGCAGGCGTGAGACAGGCGTCCTCGCGGACGCCTGATCCCCCCGTCGCGCTGATACTCCGTACCCAGTCGTCTCTCATTTCTTCTGCCGGCGAAACTCCTGGCCGAGGAACCGCATCCGCGCTACCTCGCCGTCCGCCCCCAGCACGAAGGTCGCCGCCTCGCCCCCGAGCCGGTCCTTGCCCTGCACCGTGAAGGTGTCGAAATGGAAATGCGCCAGCTTTTCCTTCCAGCTGCTCCACTCCAGCGCCAGCCCCTCGTCGCCCTTGCGGATTGTCGCCTTGCCATAAGCCGGATTGACGTAGTCGCCCGCATAGGCGTCGGGTTCGCGTGACGGCTTCGTCCCCGGCTGCCTCTTCGCCTTCCACGCCTCCTCGCGCTTGCGTTCGACGTCGCGCTCCCGGCGCTCCTGCGCGTTCCAGAGCGCGTTCCAGTCCTTCTTCGGCAATCCGAGAACACGATCGAGGAGGGCATAACAGAGGGCCGGCGGCAACTGGGTGCTGCCGTGATTGGCGAGGACGACGATGCCGACCTTCTGCTTCGGCGCCAGCAGGATGTGGGCGCGGAAGCCATCGACCTGGCCGCCATGCTCGCGGATCGCTTGGCCGCGATAGTCTCGAATGTGCCAGCCCAGCCCATAGCTCGCCTGCGTTGTGTCCGCCTCGCGCGCCAGCAGTGCCGCGACTGGCGTCACCACCTGCGGCCGATACGTCTCACGCAGCACCGCTGACTCGATCAGTTGCTTGCCCTCCCATGACCCCTCGTCGAGCTGGAACCGCAGCCAGCGCGACATATCGCGCACGCCCGCCTTGACGCTGCCCGACGCCCGCACCTGGCGATCGTCGTCGTACCACGGCATCACCTCGACCTTGTCCGCTTCCGTGATGCGGTGCGGCGTGGCATGGTCCGCCGCCTTCAGGACCGCGGCGCGCGTGAAGACGGCGCCGCTCATGCCCAGCGGCTCGAACAACTCCTTGCGGACATATTCGTTCCAGGGCTGCTTCGACGCCGACGTGATGGCGGAGCCGAGCGCAATGTAAGCGAGGTTGTTGTAAAGGAACCCCGAGCGGAACGAGAGAGCCGGTTCGAGACGCGCCAGGCGCTCGACCGAATCGTCAAGCCCCCAAGAGGCGCGATACCACAGCAGATCGTGCCGCCCCAGTCCGGTTCGATGGCACAACAGATCGCGAAGGGTGACGTCGCGGTCGGCCAGTTCATCCTTGAGACGGAAGGAAGAGACGTGCTTGCGGACGCGATCGTCCCAGCCGAGCTTGCCGGAATCGACGAGCTTCGCGAGGGCCGTGGCGCTGATGGCCTTGGTCAGCGAACCGATGCCGAAAAGCGTATCGGCTGTGACTGCGCCCGGCTTGCCCTGCTCCTTGACGCCATATCCCTTGAGCAGCACGACGCGATCGTCCTTGACGACGGCGACGGCACAGCCCGGGACGTTCCAGAACGTGCGCGCGTCCTCGGCCAGGGCGTCGAGATCGGCGGCGAGGCGATCCGGCTCGCGCGCATGCAGCGGGACCGCAAACAGCAGGAACGGCAACAGGTAGTGGTGCATCAGTGTTCTCGCGTTTCTTTAGCGCATGTTCAGAAATGACTTCGGCGAGCGGCACGGCGTAAGCGTGCCGGTAAACCGGACAAACCGGCACGGCGT
>JBBSDR010001024.1:0-3637 GCA_038240465.1 Gemmatales bacterium | reverse complement strand
GCCGTGGTGCCGGCGCTGACTGCCTATTATGGACCCTCGCAGGTGCCTTACTCCGCAGTCGCAGCGGTCGATCTCGATAACCCTGTCTGTCTGCTCGAAAAGACGCTCAAGGAAAAGGTGCCGCAACTGCGCGACGACGAGATCATCCTGACGAAGTGGGAGGGCGATCCACTCCGTGCGACCGTTGGCGACAGTGTTGTGCTGACGTGGTTCCGTCCCGAAGGCGCTCAGACGGGCGAGCAAACGCGCGTCTTCCGTGTGGCGGCCGTGCTGCCTTTGCGCGACGTCCTCGCCGATCGAAATCTTGTTCCGCAGGTGCGCGGCATCACCGATCGGCTGCCGAGCAACTGGGACGCTCCTTTTCCCTTCGATCGCACCCGCTTGCGTCCTGAAGACGATCGTTACTGGACCCGTCATGGGACAACCCCCAAGGCCTATATCAACCTGAAAACCGGGCAGGCGCTGTGGGGGAGCCGGTTTGGCGACCTGACCTCGTTTCGGATTGCTCCGCCGTTCGGCCCTAATCCCGAAGGAAGAGCCGAGACGGCCCTCCTGGAGCAACTGGAACCGGCAGAAGGCGGCTTCGTCTTCGACCAGGTGAAGGCAAACGCGCTGGACGCATCGGGCGGCGGCACCGACTTCGCGCTGCTCTTTCTCGGCTTCAGCTTCTTCCTCATCCTGGCGGCGCTGCTGCTGGTCGGTCTGCTTTTCCGGCTGAGCCTCGACCGCCGCGCTCAGGAAGTCGGCGTGCTGATCGCGTCGGGACTGCGCTTGAAGACCATCCGCCGCTTGCTGCTGATCGAGGGCTGTATCGTCGCTCTCGTGGGAGGACTGGTCGGGACAGGGGCCGCGATTCTCTACGGGGATGTGCTGATCGGTCGATTGCGCGTCTGGTGGCCGGGCGGACTCGACGCCTCGACGCTGCAGCTATTCGTAACGCCGCTCAGTCTCGCGATCGGATACGTCGCCGCCTTCGCGGTCAGTCTGCTGACCATCGCCTGGGCCGTCCGTTCGCTTGGACGCATGACGCCGCGTTCTCTGATCCAGGGACAGACGAGCGATGAAGTCCTCTCGCCAACGGGTTCCCGGCCGCGGCGCAGCCGCTGGGTGTGCATCATCGCGTTGCTTGGAGCGATCGGTTGCCTGATCGGCGGCAACTTCGTCGAGGACCATGAGGCCAAGGCCGGCACGTTTTTCGGCTGCGGTATGCTGCTGCTCGTTGCCGGGCTGGCGGCCTTGTCGGCGTGGATGCGGAGTGGACGCCAGGGGAGAAACATTGGCCGAGGAACCGGAGCGGTGGCACGGCTTGGGATCCGCAACGCTTGCCGGCATCCCGGACGCAGTCTGCTGACGACGGGCCTCCTTGCCGCGGCGGCGTTCCTGCTGGTCGGCGTCGAGTCGTTTCGCCGCGAGCCAGACAAGGATTATCTGCGCAAGGAGGGCGGCAGCGGCGGCTACGCTCTGCTGGCCGAGTCCGATTTGCCGATCTTCCAGGACCTCAACAGCGACGCCGGGCGGACCGAGATGCTCAACAAACTCGAGGTGCGCTGGACTCAGGAACCGGGGGAAACGAGCCGCGGCGTTCAGAGTCGCCTCGCCCGCGCCTCGGCCCTGCTGAGCGAACTCGACATTGTGGCTTTTCGCGTCCATCGCGGCGACGATGCCAGTTGCCTCAACCTCTACCAGCCGCGCCAGCCGACCCTGATGGGCGTTCCCAAACGGCTGATCGAGGACGGCGGCTTCTCGTTCTCCGCGACCCTGACCCGCGAACCCAATCCCTGGGAGGCGCTGCAAGGCGACACGCCGGACGTCCCCGTCATCGGCGAGCAGAACACGGTAACCTGGATGCTCAAGAGCGGGCTCGGCAAGGTGCTGAAAGTGCCTGACTGGCAGGGACGCGAGCGCGCGCTGAAGGTGAGTGGGCTGTTGCACGACAGCGTTTTCCAGAATGGCTTGCTGATGTCGGAGAAGCACTTTCTCGAACTCTATCCCGATTCGCAGGGACACAGCTTATTCCTGATCCGCGTTGCGCCGGAGAAGGCGAGCGAGGTGAAGAGGCTTCTGGAAACGGCGTTGTGGGATCGCGGCTTCGAGGTGACGCCGGCGGTCGAGCGGCTGGCATCTTTCCTCGCCGTCGAGAACATGTATCTCTCGACGTTCCAGGCGCTGGGCGGCATGGGCCTGCTGCTGGGAACGCTTGGACTGGCGGTGGTGCTGTTGCGGAGTGTCTGGGAGCGGCGCGCGGAGCTGGCCCTGTTGCGAGCGCTGGGCTATCGGCGCGGCACGCTTGGCTGGCTGGTGCTGGCGGAGAACAGTTTCCTCTTGCTGCTGGGACTGGGACTGGGAACGGTGGCGGCGCTGGTGTCGGTAGCGCCCCATGCGCTGGGCAGTGGTGGACACATTGCCTGGGCTGGGTTGCTGGGAATGCTGGGAGGCGCGCTGGTGGTGGGCCTGACCGCCTCGTCGGCCGCAACGGCGACGACACTGCGAGCGGCCCTGATCCCGGCGCTGCGGCGGGAGTGATCGGTTCTTGTTGACGTTTCGCGCGGACTGCTCAGCCGCGTAACGTAAACAGAAGACGAGATGAGGAGGTTTGCAAACGATGAAAAATGAGTGGCTGCTCTATGTGGCGATGGCGGGGCTGGCGTGGGGGACGTATGTGCCGTTGATCTTCTACGGCGGCAACGAGTTGGGCAAGCCTCCGGGAAGCCGGCTCATGGCCATCCTGTGCGTAGGGGTCGCTTACTTCGTCCTCGCCGTCGCCATCCCCCTCGGGCTGTTTTTGTCGAAGCAGACCGAGTGGCCGGACGTCAAGACGACCGGCATCGTCTTCGCCAGCCTGGCGGGCGTGGCCGGCGCGGTCGGCGCGCTGTGCGTCATCTTTGCCACGTCGGCGGCGACGGCCCAGGCGAAGGCGGAAGGAGTCAACATCAACACCTACAAGTTGTACATCGCGCCGTTGATCTTCGGCCTGGCGCCGGTGATCAACACTCTCGTCAGCGCGTTCTGGCACCCTGAGTCGGGCAATCCCTTCAACTTCAAGGCCGAGTTGCCCGGCTGGAAGTTGTGGGTGGGCATCTTGCTCATCGGCCTCGGAGCGGCCCTGGTACTGTTCTCCAAGGAAGAAGCCGAGGCGCACAAGTCGCCGGCGAAGCCCCCGACCGTCGCATCGGCGGAGAAGGCCCCATGAAGCCGGAGGAAGCAGTCGAGCGCCTGAATGTCGTCCTCGCTCATGCGTGGATGGTGCGCAATTTCCTCAAGCACGCCGACGAGGTGCAGGAAGACGAGGAAATGCTCGAGGTGCATCGACTGCTTTTCGACACGATTCGCGCCGTCGAACCGAGCCGGGAGCGCGGCGATTACAAGGAGTATCTGCGGCGAATGCAGGGAAAGTTGCCGAAGTTGCGCCGCGCCGCGGAATTCTTCGCGAGCGAGTATCGCCGGGTCAGCACGCACACGAATTTCGAGATGGCGGCGCTGTCGCTGACAGGAGTGGTGCGGCACATTGAGGAAATCCTCAATACAGTGAGCGACAGTTAGGGCGAGCGGCAGGTTCAAACATACCCGGTGGGACAGGCGTCTCGCCTGTCCGGACAGGCGAGACGCCTGTCCCACCGGGTAGTTCACCTCTTGCCGG
>JBBSDR010001023.1:0-3637 GCA_038240465.1 Gemmatales bacterium | reverse complement strand
ACAGCGCTCCGCCCGGACAAGCCGGGCGGCGGCGTGAGTGATTCACTTTATTGCCGGGGTCATAGCGCGCCAGACTGACGCAGCCAAGGTGGCTCTGTAGCGGCTCGCTCGTTAAGGGCGCGTTTATCAACAGCTTCCACGTTTTGCCGCGAGCCTCTGGCGAGCGCGTCTGCCGCACGCGATCGCCAGAGGCTCGCGGCTAAACGTAGCTTGCGACATGCGAAAGTGCTCGGGAAGTCATCTGGAAAAGAAAATCGTTGCCTGCGACGCTTTGAGGAGGTAAAGTCAGCACTTCAACCCGAAATTGCGATGCCAGGAAATAGGCACCTGGGAAAGATCGGATTCTTGCCGGTTTTCTGGAACGACTCCCTTCCCGTGACTTTCGAGGCCCATGATGAGTGTCCCCGCGCCCGTCTCCGACAGCAAGACCAGCTCCGGACTCCTTGCCCGCGCCAAGGAACACGATCCCGCCGCTATCAAGATGCTGCTTCGTTGGATCGGCCCCTTCATCCTCCGCTGGTGCCGGCAGGCGGGCCTGCAAGAGGCGGACTTCGACGAGGTTTTCCAGGACGTCCATGTGAAAATCCTGGAACACCTCGACCAGTTCAGCAAGAAAAAGCCGGGCGACTCCTTTCGCGCCTGGGTGTACACCATCATCAAGCACTGCATTTGCGATCTCCGGAGGCGAATTTCCCCCGACCCTCTCCCCGCTGACCTGGCGGCTGACTTCGGACCCGGCGAAGAAAAGGACTGGACCGATCGCGCGAACCAGCTGCTCCTGGAGCGCGTTCACGCCATTCACGCTAACGATCCAGGCTACCAGGCGTTCTACGAAACCACGGCGAACGGCCGATCCGCGACGGAGGTCGCGGCGGATCTGGGCATGAGCTTGAACCAGGTCAGTCAGCACAAGCGTCGATGGCTTACTTACTGCCGCACCGAGTTGGGGGAACTATTCGGGAACCTCCTCCCATAACAGGATCGCTTTCTGTCATGTCCGTCCGTTGTAACTGGTGGAGAGACAGCCAAGAGGGTTTTCCAATGCGAACGATGCCGCATCCCGATGCCGAGCAGCTACTGGCCTATCCGCTGGGCAAGCTCCCCTTGTCCGCCCTGGAGGAGATGGAAAGACATCTGGACAGTTGCACGGACTGCCGATCCGAGGTCGATCGAGTCGATGACAGTACCGATTCATTCATCGCCAGTCTCGCCAGGGCAGCCGCTCCGGGGCATGACTCGGCCACGGCCGATTTCGACCGCCGATACCCGCCGGACGGCGACGCTCTGCGGGAACTTTTGCGGCAGGGAGTGAAATTCCCGCCAAGCCTGGCCCTGCGGAGTAATCACGACACCCGTTCTCCAGGCGATCTCCCCTCGCTGTCCGACCAGGCAGGAACTCCAGCGGAACTCCCCAGGCAAATCGGCCGCTATCGCATCCTGAAACTCCTGGGCCGTGGCGGCATGGGCGTTGTCTACCTCGCGGAGGATACGCGGCTGCAGCGGAGCGTCGCGGTCAAGGTGCCGACGTCTCTGGATCGCTTCCAACGAGAAGCGTGCGCCGGCGCCCGGCTCAAGCATGTGAATATCTGCGCTGTCTACGATTCCGACCAGATCGGCGACACGCATTTCCTGGTTCTGGAGTATGTCGAAGGCGGCACGCTTGCTGACCTGCTCAAGTTAAAGGGGCGGTTCCCGTCGCGGCAGGCCGCTCTGCTCTTGCGACAACTGGCCGGGGCGATGCGGGTCGCCCATGAGAAGAAAGTTGTGCATCGCGATTTGAAGCCCGGTAACGTACTGCTGCGCGAGACGGGTGAGCCGGTGATCGCGGATTTTAGCCTGTGTCAGTTAGACGAGGCATTCTCCACGGTGGATGGTACGGTGATGGGTACACCGGCCTACATGGCCCCCGAACAAGCGGCGGGCAAAACCCAGGAGATCGGCCCACGCACCGACATCTATGCCCTTGGCGTCATCTGCTACGAGTTGTCCACCGGCCGGGTGCCGTTCCGAGGCTCGCAAGACGCGGTGTTGCGCGCCATCATCCACGATGAGCCGAAACGTCCGACAGAGCTGAACCCCGACATGGATCCTCGGTTGGAAGCGATCTGTCTGAAGGCGATGGCCAAGGATCCGGCCAACCGCTACGCCTCAATGGAGGAACTCGCGGCCGAGCTGGACGGCTACCTGTCCCCCGCAGGCGTGCCCGCGCCCCCTCCCCGGTGGCCGCGTTGGGCCGGATGGGTCGCGGCAGGATTTCTTGGCCTTCTGGTGACGCTCGCCGTGGTGTTGCTGGTGCGGACGGAATATGGCACGGTCCGAATCGAGATCAACGATCCGAAGGCGAAGGTGCTGATCGATGGGAACGAATTCACGATCACGGAACTGGGCGAGCCTATCAAACTGACAGCCGGTAAGCACGGGTTGACCGTGAAGCGAGGCGATATGGTGGTGAAGACGCACGACTTCAAGATTCAACGCGGCAAGAACGAACCGATCAGAGTGACACTGCCCCCGGAGCCTCCCCCGTCTGAACCGGACCCCCCTGTCCGGTACGGCATGATCCGAATCGAGATCAACGATCCGACGGCGAAGGTGGTGATCGACGGGAGGGACTTCACGATCACGGAACTGAGTAAGCCGATGAAGCTGACGGTCGGCAAGCACGGGCTGACCGTGAGGTATGCCGATGGAGTGGTCGAGACGCGGGAATTCAACGTCGAGCAAGGCGAGAACAAACCGTTAATAGTGACGCGGCCGATTGGGGTCGGGTCGCGGGTGATGGTAAAGGCCGGAGCTACAGCGACGGGTGGATACTTGGACCCGAAGAGCCTGGACCTCCTAGTCAACGCTAAAGCAGGGTGGATGGGGACGGTAACCCAGACCCGAGATAACAAGAACTATGTTCTCGTCCGGTTTGATGATTACCTACTAGCAGATGTGTGGTTCCGCCTCGATTCTCTTGAGGCGAAGTAAAACTGTGTCCCGAGTCCGTCTGTTTCTTTCATCTTTCGGAGGCGAAGTCTCATGTTCCGATCTGCATCTGTGATGGTAGCGGTGGTGGCTCTGACCCTGTTCCTCCCCTCCACCGGAGCGGCCCAACTCACGGAACTCGTTTCCGGCAAGAAGTTCGAGGGAGAAATGGGGGAGAAGAATACAACCGGGGCCCTGGTGCTCAATCCAAGGTCCTCCTCCGGCTCCGACCCCACCCCCTACGGACTCAAGTTCTTCGTCACGCTGAAGGCCCGCCAGAGCATCACCATCTTCGCGACCGGGGACGGCAAGGGGAGGAAGCTCGCGCTGACTGTCTGGGATCCGACGATGAAACTCCGCGAACTCTCCCCAAGTTACGGAGTCAAGGCGGCCCAGCTCACGGCGGAGGAAGTGGCCGCGAACGGGAAATACACCATCGCGGTCGGCTCCGACGAGATCGGGACATTCACGGTGAAGGTGGTTGTCCACTCTGACGACGAAGCCGGGAGGAAACAACTGGAGGATACGATCAAGCAACTCGAGAAGGAACTAGAAGAGGCGAAGAAACTGCTGAAGGGCCTCAGCGCGAAACCGAGCGAGAAGCCGTAGTGTTGTGTGGACAGACATAGCGATGCGCTTTCCAGTATTCCGGTAGAAGAGGTCACTT
>JBBSDR010001022.1:0-3641 GCA_038240465.1 Gemmatales bacterium | reverse complement strand
GGAGCGCGTCCGGCGTTATCGCGCCACACGCTCCGCTCCGAGGACTTCGCGTCGCGGCTCCCGGCACGTCAACCGTTTGAGGATGACCTGTTCGAGTTTGAGATCGCGGCCCAGGGGCGCCCAGTGCGAGTCAACCACGTTGGAATCGATGACCTCGAACTGCCGTTCCAGCGTGTTGTCGCTGCGAAAGGAAGCGCTGCCGGCGGTGGCGTGCGACGGCCGATCCAGGTCCTCCAGTTCCTTGAGCACCTTCACGTCAACAAAAAATCCGCCATCGTCAGCCGGCGTGATGAGGATCGCGGCGCGATGGCGCACAGTCTGGAGCGTCGCGTAGAGCCGCTGGGCGAAGTCAGGACTGCCCGGCTTCCACGGCTGTTCCAGTCCGGGAGCGATGCGCGGAAATGTCTCGATCCGGCCATCGTAGCGGTTGGAATAAGCAATCTCGAAGTAATCGCCGGTCACATCGAGGACACGCTCGAAGACGTCGCCATAGGCCCCTGGCCCATGGGGCAGGTAAACGGGATTGGGACACGCCTGGGCGGTGGCGTTGCCAATGCGGGTCGGATTGTCGAGCAGTGGACCGCTCATGCAGCCGCCGCACAACAGCGTTACGCCCATCCCCCAGCCCATCCAGACAGCCGGCCGCATGGGTATCCCCCTGTCGCGAAGCGCACTGCCGTCCCCCGGCAAGGCGCCGACACACAAAGATTCAACGAGTTCAATATCCAGTGAAAGGCGGAAGAGCTATGACAGAGAAGGCGAATCCTGTCAAGCCCGTCCTGACCAGCTTTTGCCGTGAGTTCCGAGTTCAGCGCTGAGCATTGCTGTTGCGAACCCTTCGTGGGGGTGACCGGGCGGCGGCTTGTGCCATCCGGAGCGAGGTCCGTTCTCATCAATTTCTCAGCCTCCTGTCATCATCGTCCGGTTAGACTGCATGATAGTGACCAACGATTCCACTGGAGGGAGTAATCATGCGCCACATCGGGAAAGCGTGTCTGGGTTGCGCGGCAGCCTTGCTGCTGACCGCTCCGTTGCGGGGGGAGGAACCCGCGAAGGGGGACCGCAAGAGTACGCCGTTCGCCCAGAGCGACCGGTCGCGGGGGTTTTTCGGCTTCCCCGACTGGGATAGCCGCTCCGGCGGCTACGACCGCTCGCGACGAGCCGAGGCCGACGACAAGAAGACTCAGGACGACCGCGACAAGGGTGCCGGGCGCGCCGATGATCGCCGCGGCCCTACGGGCGGCTTTGGTCCGGGAGGTCCTCGACCGGGCGGCTTCGGCCCAGGTGGGTTTGGCCCCGGTGGGTTCGGGCCAGGTGGTCCCTCGCGGATGGGGCCAGGGGGCGGCGGGCGTCCTGGCGCAGCGGGTTCGGGTTCAGGCGGCGAGCGGCCGTCTGCCAAGGCAGACGAACGCGACCAGCCGAGAAGGCCGTCTGCGCGGCCTGATGATCGCGGGCCATCCTCGCGTGGCCCAGCGGCCGGACGCGACGATCGCGGCCCATCGCGCGGCCCAGCAGCCGGGCGCGATGATAGGGGATCATCGCCCGGACGGGCAGGCCAGGGGCCTGACTGGCGGCGCGGGGAGCGCGGCTCCGACTGGCGTCAGCCGCAGGGCCGTCCGGGGATGGGCGGGCGTCCAGGCTCCGGCCCGCAGCGCTTCGCGGGACCGCCTCAGCGCGGCGGAAGGGGCAGTCAAGGTTTTGGCCCGCAGCGTTTCGCCGGTCCGTCTCAGCGCGGCTTTGGCGGCCAGCGCGGCTTCGAGTCCGGCAGCAGCCGTCAGGGGTCGGGACGCCATCAGGCGGTCGGCCATTCCCGACATCAGTCCGGCCGAGGCCCCAGCTTCGGAATGATGGGTCACCATCAGGGTGGGAGCCATCGCGGGAATGGACCCGCACAGTTCGGACGCGGATTCGGGGGACGCCATCAGGCCGGTCATCATCAGGGATTCGGGCATTCCGGGCGTGGTTTCGCGGCCGGCCATCGCGGCCCCTCGTTCGGAGGCCAGAGGCACAGTTCCTTCGGTCACCGAGGCGCGCCGGCACACGGCCGCAGTTTCGGTTTTGGCCGGATGCACCAGCGCGGACACGGCGGTTGCTCCGGTCAGCACTCTCGCTTTGGCGCTAGCCGGGGCGGTTGGGGAACGAGCCATCGGTTCCAGGGTTCCAGCCCGTGGGGCGGCGGCGGTCAAGGCCACGGCGGCTTCGGTGGTGGTCCGGGCCATGCAGGCTTCGGCGGCGGTCATGGCCCAGGTGGTTTCGGCGGCGGGCCGGGCCGCAGTGGATTCGGGGGTGGTTTCGGCGGCGGTTCGTCCGGCGGACGTCGCTGGTAACCCTGTGCTATTTCCTCGCCTCTGATGGCGAGGTTGCTGAGGTCGTAATCGGTCCTTGGGGGAGGCTGCCAGGTATCCACTTCTCTGGTGGCCTCTCCCCTTTTCGCAACGATCCGTTTCGCGAGGTTGTCATGCACATCAACTGGGGCCGCCTGCTTGCCATTCTTCCGATCGCCCTTCTTGCGGGCGCCGTGCTGACCTATCGGGGCATCTCCCCGGAGGACCCCGGTCCCGACTCCGAACAGATCGACGACAAGCCCAGGGAGACTCCGCCGGCCGTCAAGGCCCTTATCGAGGCGCTCAAGGACAAGGACGGAGACGTGCGCAAGAACACAGCCGTCGCCCTGGGTCGCATCGGCAAGGACGCTAAGGACGCGGTGCCGGCGCTGGCGGCTGCCCTCAAGGATGCCGAGACAGACGTACGCGGAGCGGCGGCCCTCGCCCTGGGCCGTATCGGCAAGGACGCATCCGGCGCCGCGGAGGCGCTGGCGGCTGTCCTCAAGGACAAGGACAACGATGTTCGCGGAGCGGCCGCCCTGGCCCTGGCGCGTATCGGCAAGGAGGCGAAGGTCGCTTTGAAGTCGCTGCGCGATCTTCTGAAGGACGACAGCAAGCAGGTGCAGGTTTACGCTCGTTGCGCCCTCGCTGTGCTGGAGGAGGAGTCCAGCACGCACGTCAAGGCGCTGGCCGAGGCGCTGGAGGAGAAGGAAGTGGAAGTGCGCGGCACGGCCGCTTATGTCCTGGGAGAACTGGGACCGCTGGCGAAGGAAGCGGTATCGGCGATGGCCGACGCCCTGAAAAAGGACAAGGATGCCGACGTGCGCAAGGCCGTGGCGCGAGCGCTGGGTGAAATGGGTGTTCATGCCAAGGGGGCAGTGCGCGCGCTGGCGAGCGCTCTAAAGGACGATGACGTCGGTGTCCAGACCGCGTCGGCCCTGTCGCTGGGCGAGATCGGCCCGGACGCGAAGGAAGCGGTGCCAGCCCTGGCGGCGGCCCTCAAGAGCAAGGAGGTCGATGTTCGCGGCGCGGCGGCTCACGCCCTGGGCGAGATCGGTCCCGGCGCGAAGTCGGCCATCGACGCCCTGTCGGGGTTGCTCAAGGACGAGGACACTGACGTGCGCAAGACCGCGGTGCTGGCCCTGGGCAAGATTCAGGGGCAGGAGCGAGAGTGATCCGAATTCGCGAAGCGAACCCCCATTCAGCCTGCCGGGAACACAAGGGTATGAGGTCAGCAGCGAAGAAACGCATACCTTCTTGTAGCCGAAGTCGCCCGACTTCGGGCCCGCAAGGCACCCGCAGGCTGGCGACTTCGGC
>JBBSDR010001021.1:0-3646 GCA_038240465.1 Gemmatales bacterium | reverse complement strand
ATCCAGCAGGCCGTCAAATTGTTTGAACCCCATCGCACTCCGAACGAGCACAGCAAAGATCGGATAGGAACGGGCCATCACACCACCCAGAGAATGGACGGGCAGTGGAGAAGGGCGAACGAGATAAGGGAAACGAAGTGGCAAGAGTCATTCTCGATGTCAAGACTGTGATGCTATCAGGGGTGAGGGGACTCGCCGTTCCCGGTCGAATTCGTGGGGAACACGTTCATCGAACCCCAGCCCAGGTTCGCCACGGTCGGGTCATCCACATAGCTGATGCAGCAAAGACTGTCCTCGTAGCCCTTCTCCTTGAGTTGCTCGTAGACGGCAGTTACAGACTCGGCGGAGTGAGCGACGATCGCGGTGCCATCGGGACTCCAGGCGATCCACTGATCGACATATTTCATCAGTTCTTCTTCTGGAAACGCCGCGCGGTTGGTCATGAAGATCCGCATCGCCGCTGCCGTTTCCTCGACTGATCCCAGTTGGCGCATGATACACCTCCTTCTTCACCGTCATTGTAGCATGGCGGGCGACGGACCGGCCAGGACTGTCCGGCGTCATTTCATCTCGTCCTGGGCCGCGGCGAGGAAGGAACCCGAGAAGGGATACGTTCCATAATGGGTCAGCCGATGTTCGACGTTGAGATAGATCTCGCCGCCGCAGCGCACGACCCACTTGTAACAGAACCCATAGTCCTCGCTGAGATAGCGCCGGCTCTTCGGGTGCACCATCGTGTCGAAGAAGGTGTAGAAATTGCCGCGTGTGTGAGGATTGTCGTAGCCGGCGACGTCGTTGACATACGCCGATTCGGGCAGCAGCCCTCTCATGGTCTCGAAGACGTCGCGGCGGATCATCATGAAGCCCGTACTGACGATCGGCACCTTGACGAAGCCGTCCTCGACCGAGAGCTTGACGCGATGGGGTTGGTCGTCGGCATCGACGAAGTTGACGGTGTAGTGCATGGAGAGATCGCGCAAATGCGGGCCGTCCTTGGCGCGGGGCGCGAGTTTGCGGACGCGCTCCCAGTTGATGCCCTTGGTCGGATATGCGGCGGCCGTGACCGGCTTGTCATAACTCAGCATCTTCAGGATCAGCTCAGGCTCGAAGCCGATGTCGGCGTCGATGAACAGCAGATGGGTGAATTCCTTGCGGCCCATGAACTCGGCGACGAGAGAGTTGCGCGCCCGGGTGATCAGGCTCTCGTTGGACTTCGTCAGGATCTCGAAGCCGATTCCCGCCTCGCGCATTCGGTGGACGGTTTTCAGCATCGACTGGAAGTAGGCCGTCGTAATCATGCCGCCATAGCAGGGCGTTGCGATCAGCAGCCGCGAAGGTACGGTTGCTGGTGTGGACTCGGTCATCAGCGCCTCCCATCGGGATCAATTCACTCGCTCGCGACCGACGGCGAAATAACTACCCTGTGTCTGGCCGCTGGCGGATTAGCGGACCCCCCGATAACCCGCTAGCGGCAACCCGTTGTTTCGCCATCGGTCCTTTCCCGTCTCACACAGTAGAACACACTGCACAGGGCGATTGTCGCTGCCGGCGCGTATTCGGACAAGGCGAGCCTTTGAATCCTTCTCGGCCATCGGCGAGTAGAGAGAGAAACAGCCTCTTCGAGGAATGTCATGGATAAAGTCCACTGGGGCGGTGTGGCGGCGACGGTGGGCATGTATGCCATCTTCCTCGTGATCGGCTGGCGCGCGGCCCGCAAGGCGAAGGACGGCAACGCGACCGACCTGATTCTCGCCGGCCGGCAGTTGCCCCTGTGGCTCGCCGTCATGACGATGACCGCGACCTGGGTCGATGGCGGCTATCTCAACGGCACCGCCGAGGCGGCCTACGATCCCGCGAAGGGACTGCTCCGCGCTGCCCAGACCGGTATCTGCTTTGGCATCAGTCTCATCCTTGGCGGCCTCTTTTTCGCGCACACGATGCGGCGGCGCGAGTACACCACTCTCGCCGATCCCTTTGAGGACCGCTTCGGCCAGCGCTGGGCCGCCGTCCTCGTCATTCCCGCGCTGTTCGGTGAGACGATCTGGTGCGGCGCCCTGCTCGTCGCCCTCGGCTCGACCTTCCACGTCCTCCTCGGTCTGGATCGGGACCCGTCGTTCATCCTCTCCGCCGTCATCGTCACCGCCTACACCATGGAAGGGGGCATGTGGTCCGTCGCCTGGACGGACGCCTTCCAGTTGTTGCTGATCCCCATTGGACTGCTGGCCGCGTTGCCCTATGTGATGGAGCAAGCGGGCGGGTTCGATGCCGCCCTGAGCAACTATCAATCCAGCCGCAGCCTGTTTCCAGCCTTGACCCCCGATCGGCCCTCACGCCTGCTCGATTTTGTCGTCTATGGAGACGCTTCTCTCGTCCTCATTCTGGGCGGGATTCCGTGGAACTGCTACTTCCAGCGTGTGCTGGCCTGTCGCAGCCCGGGACGCGCCGTCGGGCACTCCTTGCTCGCCGGCGTCCTCACCATGCTGCTCGTCTTGCCGCCGCTCCTACTCGGCATCGGCGCCGTCTCGCTCTTCAACACGGAGACCTTGCCCAACGCTGCCGACACGCTGCCCACGCTTCTGCTCGAATCGGTCCCGCCGCTCATCGGCATCCTCGGGTTGGCCGCCATCGTCGGCGCAGTCACGTCCAGCTACAGCGCCTCTATCCTCTCCGCCGGTTCGATGCTCGCCTGGAACGTCTACCGGCCCCTTGCCGCGAAACGAACCACGCTCACGGGGCTGAAACGAGTCATCCGCTCCTCGATTATTCTGACTTCCATTGTCGCGACTTTGCTGGCCCTGTCCGTCAAGAGCGTCTTCGATCTCTGGACTTTCACGGCCGATCTCGTCTTCGTCCTGCTGTTCCCGCAACTGATTTGCGCCCTGTTCGATCGCAAGGCCAACCTCATCGGCTCGATAACCGCTTTCGTCGTCTCGCTGGTGCTGCGCCTGGGCGGAGGCGAGCCGCTCTTTGACCTGCCCTGGTTCATCGACTACCCCCGGCTGCTGCCGGAAGCACTGGTAGGACATCCCGAAATGTGGTACGACAACAGTGGGGCGATGCTCTATCCCTTTCGCTCCCTGGCCGCGTTGGCGGGGTTGATTCTATTGCCGGTCGTGTCGCGGCTGACGGCTCGCTGGAACCCGCCGCGAGCGCTGCGATCGGTCCCATACGAGCCGACGAACCCATGAAGCGCTTCAACTCAGACACCGGCTCCGCTCGCCCGCCGCGGTTGCGAACCGTCCTCGCCTGGGGCGTTCACTTCTACACCGCGCTCGGCCTGGTCTGCGCCGCCGGTATCGCCGTCCTGATCGTTCACGACGGCGGCGAGGCCTTTCGCTGGGCCTTCATTCTGATGCTGATCGCGACGCTGATCGACGCCACCGACGGCACCCTCGCCCGGGCGGTGCGCATCAAGGAGACGCTGCCCGGCTTCGATGGCCGGCGGCTCGACGACCTGGTCGATTTCCTCAACTACACCTTTCTGCCGCTCTTCCTCATCTGGCGCGCCCACCTCCTGCCGCCCGGGACGGACTACTGGCTCTTGCTGCCATTGCTGGCCAGCGCGTACGGCTTCTGTCAGGTGTCGGTGAAGACCGAGGACGGCTACTTCCTCGGCTTTCCGTCTTACTGGAACCTCGTCGCCTTT
>JBBSDR010001020.1:0-3650 GCA_038240465.1 Gemmatales bacterium | reverse complement strand
CGTCGGAGCGTGCATCAACATGATGGTGTGGATGATCTGCACCGCCGGTTCGGATCAGATGGCCATCCAGCGCTATCTTGCGACGAAGGACGCCAAAGCGGCGCGAAGCTCCTTTGGCGTCCTCCTGCTGTCGCAACTCGTTGTTGCGATGTTGCTCGGCCTGGCCGGCCTGGCGATCCTGGGCTATTACGGTTCCCTTCCCGAGGCCATGCCTGCCGGAGCGAGTCTGACAAAGGATACGGATAGACTGCTGCCCCACTTCGTCATGACTGTGATGCCCGCCGGACTGACGGGACTGGTGATCGCGGCCATCCTCTCCGCCGCGATGTCGAGTCTGTCATCGGGAATGAACTCCTGCTCCGCTGTCATCGCCACGGACTTCATCCAGCGTTTCAGGCGCGAGGAACTCACTCAAAAACAGCAAGTCCGTCTGGCGCGCTGGCTCGCGCTCGCGGTCGCCATCGTCGCGGTCCTGCTCAGCACGGTTGTCAGCCAGGTTCCGGGGAACCTGCTCGAACTGTGCATGAAGGTCGTCAACCTGCTGACTGCGCCGCTTTTCGTCCTGTTCTTCCTGGCCCTTTTCGTACCCTGGGCCACGCCAGTGGGAGCGGTCGCGGCCACCATTGCCAGCGTGAGCGTCGCGCTGGACATCGCGTTCTTCAAACTGGTATTCGACTTGACCTTCCTGTGGATCGCGCCCTGTTCCCTGCTGGCCGGGATAATCGTTGGCACGCTTGCCAGTCTTGTGCCGTTTGGCAGAAAGCGAAGTCAAGTTTGAAGTCCCAGGCCCTTATGCTGCTGTTCGAGGGCCGCCTGGTAACGCGCGAAGGCCTCCGCATCACGGCAGCAACTGACTCCCTTGAACACCATGGCGAACCCGCGCCGGTGGCGCGTCGGCGAGCGGTTCGGCTCCGCCCGGTGAATCGTGTTCCCGTGATGCACGACAGCGTCGCCCGGCTGCAGATGAATCGGCACTTCCCGCGCGAGATCGTCGGAGCCGTAGTCAGTGATACCTTGAGAGAAACCAAGGACGCCCGTCCGGGCATGCGGGCGAATTCCGCGCAGGTGGGAACCGGCGACATAACGCAGGCAGCCATTCTCATCATCGACCGGATCGAGCGCCAGCCAGATGGTTACAACGTTCGGCGGCTTCAGGCAGAAGTAGTAGTTGTCCTGATGCGGCGGCGTGGGGCTATCTGTGCCGGGGGGCTTGTTGAACCACTCCGGCGCGTCCGCATTCGCCTCCTCGCCGATGAGCGATTGGGCGAGCATGACCCAGGATGCGTTCCTGGTGCAGTCACGGAAATAGGCATCGCCGTTCATGTGTTGCATCTGCTTGAGCGTTTCCGGACGGGCCTTATCGACGTAGAAAGCGGCAGAGTCAGGCAGCGTGGGGACCACCTCGCGGATGTATCGGTCGAGGTTGCGCGACAGTTCATCCCAGTCCGCTATGGGCAGGAACTGGCGGATAATTGCGAAACCGTCGCGGTCGAAGTCGGGTTTGAGGCTGTCGAAGTTCATGGTTCTTGTCCTCTTTCCCCCGTCGGATCGACGCCGGCCGCGCGGAGGCAGAACCCGCCGTCCACCAGAAGGGCGGCCCCGGTGATGTAATCGGCGTCAGCGGACGACAGGAACACCACCGCCTTGCCGATGTCCTCGGGCGTGCCGAGCCGGCCCCAGGGGAGCGCCGGAGCGGCCTGGCGGATGGCCTCGCTGCCGAAAAGCTCATGCTCGCCGGGCGTGTCGATCCAGCCCGGCTCGATGACGTTGACGTTGATGCGATGCCGGGCCAACTCGGCGGCGATGGTGAAGGCCATGTGATTGAGGCCACTCTTGGCGGCGTTGTAAGCGACACTGCGAACATAGGGAATACGGGCGTGGACGCTGGAAATGAACACCATCTTGCCGCCGTGTCCCTGCGCCACCATCTGTTTCCCGACAAGCTGGCTCATGTGGAAGCCGCTGGTGAGCGTTCCTTGCAGCACACGTTCAAAGGTCTCCGGATCGTAGTCCAGGAAATCGCCCCGCCGTGAGAAGGCGGGATTGCTCACCAGGATGTCGATCTGTCCGAGTGTCTCCACGGTCCTCGCGACAACACGCTCGCAATGGGACCGGGTGAAGATATCGCCCTCGATCAGCACAGCCCGGCGACCGAGAGCCTGAATCTCCGCAACGACGGCCTCAGCCTGCGCAGTCCGTTCGCGGTCGTTCACGACGACGTCCGCTCCGGCGCGTGCCAGTTCGAGTGCGCACCCGCGGCCGATCCCTCTGGCGGCGCCGGTGACCAGGGCTTTCTTCCCGAGCAGTTTCATCAGCAACACCTCGCCGCTCGCCTTAATCTGAGATCGAGACGCGAGCCCAGTGAATGCTCATACGATCCGGCGTCCCCGCGTAGTATGCGAGCAATACCCGGCTGGGAGACAGCGAACGAATTGCAGGATGGCCGAAGGACCACTTCCCCATGTCCTCCCAGAACTGGGCATAGTCGATGTTCTCCTTGCTCTGCGACAGCATCGCTCGCTCATCGTGAATGTACACCAACAGGCATTCATCCTCGGGCCAGGTTGCATTCGCGTCGTGAGACCGCCACAGCCTCAGCGTTCCGGGCCGGCCGCGCTCGACAACGAACGCAAGCAGAGTGCCATCGTCGAGCAAAGTCGGCGCCGCGATCTGTCCAGGGATGGTCGTTTCATGAGGAAGCGATTTCGCTCCCTTGCCTTCTCGCAAGGAAGCTCGAAGCAAATGGACGTTGCGGTCGCGTTTCTCGTCGCGGTCGTGAGTCCAGAACATTGCAATGAAGTCACCGCCAGTCGGCGTCGGACAGAGTCGCTGGTCCCAGTAATAGATGCGATGGTTGGGGTCCTGGGCAACGAGAAATGGCGGCTCAAACGACCGTCCACCATCGCGGGACACCAGCAGCCAGGAGCCGTGGCGAGAAGGTTGCGGATCATCGTACTCCTTGAAGCTCTCGAAGGCGAAGGCGATGGCGCCGTCGCCCAGGCGGATCACTGGTCCCGTCATGGCGCAGCCAGTCAATCCCGGCGTGGGCAGCACGGTCCACGGACTCCATGTGTCGCCTTCATCGGTTGAGACGGCCAGGAGTTGTTTGCTGCGCAAGATGCCCTCGGTCACCGGATCGAAGAGAGGCCGGGCGGGATCACTGCGGTCGAACCAGGTGGAGAACAGAAGCAGCAGCCCTGGTTCAACCTCGATCAACTCAGCCGCGGCCAGTGAACCGGGGATGCCGTCGAGTGCGGTGGGAAAGCGAAACGGAATCTCCTGCCAGGTGACACCCGAGTCACGCGACCGGCACAGCCGAATGGAGGCGTTCGGCGCGTGCTTGGACGGTCCGACCTGAAAGCTGCACAGAATCGTGCCGGAGTCGAGTGGACACAATGCGGGGAAGAAGGCGATGCTTTCCGAGTCCGGTTGTGCCGCCGCATCGCGAATAAGCCCTTGGGCCTCGATTTTCATGGTCTCTCTCCTGGCTATTCGATGCACTCAGAATATCTGGCGGCTGGCCAAGTGCAAGAATCTTGCTTGTTCCGCGCGGGGGACGGGTTACACTGCGGAAGGCTTGAGCAGGCCTCGCGACGTCATCCATCAGAAGGGGGAAACCATGCAGAACAACGGTTGGACGCGGCGGGAGT
>JBBSDR010001019.1:0-3650 GCA_038240465.1 Gemmatales bacterium | reverse complement strand
TCACTGGTTTTGCAGCAGCGAACGGGCCATCCGCGAGCTGGGCTTCTCTCCGCGCGGTATTCGCGAATCGCTGAGCGACACTTTCGCCTGGCATCGCGAGCGGAGCAACTTGTGCATTCGCGGACTGGCTCGCTGGTGGATGCGTCCCCGGGCCGCGTAGAATACAGCGAGACCGTTCTACTTGAGGAGCTGCCCCTGTGAATGCACCTGTTGAATCAACTCCCTGCGCTGTCTCGGCCGAACAGCTCAGTCGCATCCAGGCCGCCCTGACCGAGAACCCCGGGCAGATGACGCTGCAACTGGCCCGGTCTCTCGGAGTCCCCGAAGTCGAGATCATTCGCGCCTTTCCCGATGGCCGATCCGTCGAGTTGGACGTGGCTCGCTGGGAGGAAATGCTCCCTGGTCTGGAGACTCTCGGCAAGGTCCACGTCATTGTCTCCAACAGCAGCACAACGTGCGAGGCGGTGGGCCAGTTCGGCGGCTTCAGCGTCTGGGGCGAGTTCTTCAACGTCCAGTCGAAGACGCTCGACATGCACATTCGCTGGGCGCAACTCGGAGCGGCGTTCGCGGTCGAGAAGCCAGGACACATCGACGGCATCAGCACGCTCAGCGTTCAGTTCTACGACCAGAGCGGAAACGCCGCGTTCAAGGTGTTCCTCACCTTCGGAGGCAGCGCGCCGGCGCCGGAGAAGCTCGCCCTGTTTCACGCCTATCGCGACCGCTTCCGCAAGTGATCGACCCTGGCGAGCCGCCCGCTAAGCCGCAAGCGGCAAGAAACCGGCTCGCCGCGCGAAAAGGATATGAGCCATGCGTCCTGTCAGCCTTCTTCTCGTCGTTGTGCTGGGCGCCGTGAGTCTGTCCGGCTGCGGCAAGAACAAGCCGTCGGGACTCTCCTCCGGTCCCGCCAGCCGCGATCCCGAAAAGACAAGAGAGGCGAAGCAGGGCGTGGCCGTGCTGTCGCTCCGCAAACTCGGCGGCGACGCGAGCCAGGACGAGGCCAGGGGCGGAGCGTGGCTCGTCGATGTGCGGGGTTCGGCATTCCAGGACGGACACGCCGATTTGCTCGATGAACTGCAGCCAATGCTGGCGCTGGACCTGAGCAACACCGGCATCTCGAACGATCTGCTCCTTCGCCTGAGTACCTTCGAGCATCTGGAACGATTGAACCTGTTCTCGGATCGCGTCTTCAATGAAGGGCTGGAATGGCTTGCGCGATTGAAGAACCTGCGGTCCCTGAACCTCGGCAAGACAAACATTACCGACGCCGGCTTGCCGCACCTTGCGCCGCTGAAGGAACTGCGCGAGTTGGTCCTGACAGGGACGCTGATCTCCAGCGAGGGATTGGCGCCCTTGAAGGTGTTCGACAAACTGGAGTCACTGGCCCTCGCCGATACTCGCCTCAACGATGACGCGATGAAGACGCTGGCCGGGATGAAATCGCTGCGCGGCCTGTTCCTGGCCGAGGTGCCAATCACCGACAAGGGGCTGGCTCATCTCGCGGCGCTGGAGGACCTCGAACTGCTGACGCTCGGGAAAACCAGGATCGGCGATGAGGGACTCGCGGCGCTGGCCAAATTCAAGCGTCTGCGCGTGCTGAGCCTCGATGGGACGCGGATCGGCGACAAGGGAGTGCAGGGCCTGCTTCATTGCGAACGACTGGAGATGATTGGGCTGATCGGGACCGCCATCACCGATGACGGCCTGAAGCGGCTCTCGGTGCTGCCGCGTCTGAAGCGAGTCGATGTGCGCGATACGGCCGTCACGGACAAGGGCATTGAGGAGTTCAACCGGCTGCACAAGGACGTCAAGGTAATCCGCCAAGGCGGGCAAGAAACAGAGACGGTTCCGTCAGATCGTTGAACAGCAAATCGGGCGCATGGCTTGCCAGTTCATCAAGGGTGTGCCAGCCGGTGGCGACGGCAACCGCGCCGGCCCCGATGGCCCTGGCACAGCGAATGTCGAGGGGAGTGTCGCCGATCACCCAGGCTTTTTCGGGCCGGGCGATGCCTTCGTGGCGGCGCGTCACTTCCTGCCAGGCGGCGCGGGCGACGTCGTCGCGGTCCTCATGTTCATCGCCGTATGCGCCAAAATCGAAATAGTGCCACAATCCGAAGTGTTCGAGCTTGATGCGGGCGCCGGCAAGGGTGTTGCCGGTCAACAGACCGAGCGCGACGTCGCTGCGCCGGCGCAACTGATCGAGCAGAGCAAGGACGCCGGGAAGGACCTGGCCGCGCCCGGCCGCGAGGCTGGACGGGAGATGATGCAGGTAGGAGGCGATCAATCGCTGGCTCGTCGTTGGGCAGAGGGCCAGGGCGTGAAAGCGGACCAGGTCGGCGAGGATGGCGCGATCGGTACGGCCGCTGAGGGTCAACTGATCGCTGATGACGGGAACGCCGAACTCGACGGCCAGGGCCGCTTCGAGGGCCGCCTTGCCCGCGCCGCCGCTGCTGATGAGTGTGCCATCGATGTCGAAGAGGCAAATGTGCAACGGGATCTCCAGGCAACAAAGGAATCGGCCGGTCCTGCGGGGCCAGTCGTTCAGGACACCCGGGAAGGCGGGGCGGGAGTGGGATATCGCGCCGTGATACGATCGACAAGTCCTTGCCGTGCGCCCAGCCGGGTGTGGGCGCGCGAATCCTGTTCGAGCCAGGTAGCGATGTCCAGCCCCAACTTTGCTTCTCGTTCGAGAAACCCCCGTACCTGACGAACGGCCCAGCGGACAGCGTCTCCGTCCTCCGGCCGATGGAAAGAAGCCCGGTCCCGGATGGATTGCCAGGCCGAGCGAGGCAACCGCTCGTCGTTTTGGGGAAGGAAGAAGAGTGGCAGGATGACATTCTGGAGAGCGGCGCCGGCCTCGCGCAGGTTCTCCTGTAACAGGTCAGCCCACGCCAGTTCCACAATCCCCCAGCCACGCGACTGTGTCAGCGTGGCCTGAGTGACAAGGAAAACGCTATGACGACATTTCAGCACTCCATCCCGCAGGGCCGCGAATGATGCTCGCCCATAGGGATAATCGTGACGGTCGAGCCAGGGAATAATCGCTTCTTTCCGCAATGCTTCGCAGAGCGGAAAGACCAGCCAGTCCCTGTCCTCCCGACTGTGAGACAGGAACACATGGTGGGTGCAAACCGGGAAGAACTGGAGTTGCCAGAGCATTACCTGTCTTCCTACACAGGAGGCGCAGGCAACGACGGCACCTTGACTGCCGGTGCCTGTTTGCCGGTAATGATGGCGATCAAGCGCTCCCCCAGAGTCGTCGGATGCACAAAGATCGAGTTATTGATCTCAACCACCTCATGCTGTTCCAATTTTTGACAGGCCTGGATAAGCTCTCCCAGACTGATGCCTTTTTCCAGGCTTGCAAAATCTGCTGCGAGAGTTTGAAACGCAAGTCCATAACCCTGTCTGCGGTTCGGCTCGATGCGCGGGAAGGCAGCCAGGATCTCCTGATAGATGGCCGGCAGCGATTCGGCGTACTGGCGGAGTTGTTCGTCCGTTGCCATGGTCAAGTCTCCGGGACGGCTGCGGTTCTGCTCAGAAAACCCGCTCAGGAAAAGAGTGTTCGCGCTGGCATGAGTGGATCACTCGGGCATTGGCGGCCTGGAGCCGGCACGATCGCGCGGCTTGTCGTCCTTCTTCATGCCGCCGTC
>JBBSDR010001018.1:0-3651 GCA_038240465.1 Gemmatales bacterium | reverse complement strand
GCCGCAGTTCCGCTTCCTGGCGCTGCCGGGTCATCTCCAACTCATGGCTCACCTCGGTCCCCTGCTCGGTGCGGCGCTTGCCGGCCCGGGCGATCTGGCAGTCGAGCTTGTAGTTCTCCAGGTCCTGCGCCTGCTGCTCCGTCGCCCGGTCGAGCTGCAATCGCGTCCGCGCCTCGATGGCCTGATCGTGCATCTGCTGCAGCGATTCCGGCGCTCCGTAGCCGCGATACACCACCTTCGTGATGCGATAGCCGCACTGTTCGCCACGACTCCGCAACTGGCGGTACGTCTCCATTTCGTTGAGATGATGGGTATTGTGCTTGAACGACTCGAAGTCGTGCCGGCCGACGAACTCGACCACGTCCGACGTCGTCGCGTTGACGAAGTCGCCGATCGGATCGTGTGTCGTCTCCAGCATGCGCTCGATGTCGATCAACTCGTAGAAGATCATCAGCCGCACAGTCAGCAGGGCGTCGTCGGCGGTGCGGACGTCGGTGACGTCGTGATACATCTGGTCCGGCATCAGCCAGAGTTTCTGGAAGACAAGGCTGTTCGGCTCCTTCTGCACGCCCTTGTGTCCGCCGTGCGAGCCGTGCCACGAGAACGTATGCAGCCATTCGCCCGGCTGCGGCACGAACAGGCAGGGGCCGTACTCGATGCGGCGCGTGATGGTGCTGCTGGTGGGCGTCTTGCTGTAGACGACGACAGCTTCCTTGCCGGCGAGTTGCAGGGCATCCTGGACGTCGATGCGCTGGTGGATGCGCGGATCGAACCAGACCTCGGCGGGACCGGGCAGGTGTTCCTGCCGGCCGTCGCGATAGCGGACGATGAGGAACTCGCCGGGATGAGCGATGTGATGGCTCATCGGCGCGAACGTCTTGAATCCTCTCCAGATTCGTTTGGGACCGACGACGACTTCCATGGTTCCGTCGCGGCGGCGCATCAGCACGCGCTGGCCTTCCTCGACGACGTAGAAGAACACGCCAGATCCTCCCGGGGTGGGGGTGGGGCCAACACAGAGAAACGCTCCCGAATCATCTTCATCGTCCTGCAAACTCTTCCGGTCTTTCTTGATCTCGGCGATGCCCTTGCCGAGAGACCGGCCGATTTCCGGTAACCGCCAGAGAGAAGACAGCCATCCGGACTTTGTCCGTGTCGCATCAATGGCCGTGTCGGTGAACTCCGACAGCATCAATTCGTCCGAGTTGGTTTCTGGATCGGGATAGTAGCGGTCGAGGGCGTTCAGAACAGACTCGCGTGGAGCAGGGACGAGACGAACGTCCTTGTTGAGGATGAAGCGGAGCTTGTCGGCGAGCATGACGTCGGCAGCGTTTGGGACGGCACAGGTCAGACGATCGCCGTGCAGGGCGAGCGGAATGACGAGGTTCTCGCGCGCCACCGAGGCCGGCATCAGGGCGATGACGCCCGGCGCGGGAAGGAAGTCCGTCAGGGGATCGGCGATGGACGACGCGCTCGCTTCGACGGCGTCGCTCATCGCGCCACGCCGGGTGATGAGTCGATATTTCAGCATCGCGATCCGGTCTCTTGCCGCAAGCGGCGATCCGTTCCTCTACGCGGGCAGCGCCTGTTTCTGAAAATCCGTCGAGAGCCGTTCGAGCAACTCATCCGCCTCCTTGCACGTCTTCCGCCACTTCTCGTCCGGCGTTCCGAACGGACAGGGCGGCGTGCAGACCTCGATATACGTCTTCGCCTTCGGCTCGGTGCCGCTCGGCCGCAGCACCAGTTTCGCGCGCTCGCCACAATGAAACACTAACACATTGCGTGACGCGAAATCCGTCGCTCCCTTGATCGGACCGAAGCGTCCTTCCTCATCGCGCAGGTCCTCGAACTCCGTCACCGCCAGCCCGCCAATCACTTTCGGCGGCGACTGGCGCAGGCGATCCAGCATCAGCGCCATCTGCTGCTTGCCCTGAAGCCCCGGCATCACCACCTGAACGCCGATGTTACGAAAGTAGCCGAACTCGCGCGCCAGGGCGTCGAGATAGTCCGGCACCGTCCTGAGCTTTCGCTTCTGATCGAGGGCCAACTCGGCCATCAGCAGGGCGGAAGCGCCGGCGTCCTTGTCGCGGACCGACGACATCAGCATGATACCGTGGCTCTCCTCGACCGCGATAAGGAAATCGGCCGGCGATCCTTGCACGTCCTCGTAAGCGCCGCTCTGCTCCAGTTGCCAGACGACGTCCGCGTGATACTTGAAGCCGACCAGGAGGTTATCGACCACCTGCGCTCCAAAATGCCGCGCGATGCGCGTGACGAGGCGAGTCGTCACCTCGGTCGAGATGACGATCGGCGAACGCGGCAATCGTCCCTGCTGGGACAGCTTGCTCAACTTGAAATGCGTCAGCAGGGCGGCGATCT
Source organism: Gemmatales bacterium (assembly GCA_038240465.1). Taxonomy (GTDB): domain Bacteria; phylum Planctomycetota; class Planctomycetia; order Gemmatales; family Gemmataceae; genus JBBRIK01. Next base: position 1,272 of record JBBSDR010001018.1, on the reverse strand, counting down.
CGTTGCCGTTGAGATAGCGCCAGTTGCCCTCGCGGTCGGGGGCCATGCTGCCCAGTCGATCCGCGTCCGGGTCCGTCGCCAGAAGCAGGTCGGCCCTGTGTTCCTTCGCCACAGCGAGGGCGCGATCAAGGCACTCGGGGACCTCGGGGTTCGGCGTCTTCGTGACGTTGGGGAACTGGCCATCGGGCGTCATCTGGCTGTCAACAGGGATGACGTGGAAGCCCTGGGCAATAAGGACTTCCATCGAAGTCATCGAGCCGACGCCATGCAGCGGCGAGAAGACGACCTTGAAATCCTCGTGTTTCGGCGGCGGAATCAGGCTTTGCTTGCGGCAGATGTCGATGTATCCCTGATGCGGCGTCTCATCGAGCAGGGTGATCTTGCCGCCGCGCAGGGCCTCGGACCAGGGCAGCGCCTTGACGTGCGTCACCTGATCGACGATGTCGGCCATGATTTGATCGTCGGGTGGCACCGGCTGAGCGCCGCGTTCGTCGTAGAACTTGCCGCCATTGTCGTCCGGAGGATTGTGCGAGGCCGAGAGGTTGAGTCCGCCGTGAGCGTGCAATTGGCGGATCGTGAAGGACAGTTCGGGAGTGGCCAGGAAGCGCGGGCTGTCGGGCGGCAGGATGGCGACCCTAATGTCGTTGGCGACATAAACGCCCGCCGCGTGCTGGGCGAGCTTCTTCGACGACAGATGCAGAACAGGATTGGGCAGATCGGGACTGTAGTTCTTGCGCTGGTCCTCGAACTGGCGAACGTCGTAAGCGAGGACGACGAGCAGCTTGCCCTCGCCGGGAAAGCGCTCCTTGAGATACTCGCAATGGCCCTGGACGGAGGCGGCGAGGGTCCAGAGGTTCATGCGATTGGGGCCGATGCCGACCGCGCCGCGCCGGCCGCCTGTGCCGAAGGGCAGGATCTGATAGAAGCGATCGAGGAGACCGGGCCACTGCGATTGCTGGATGAGCCATTCGAGTTGTGGGCGATAGCTGGCGAACTCAGTCCCGGTCAGCCATTGCTGGAGAAAGGTGAGGGCCTGCTCCTTGACGGCGCTATCGACCGGGATGGACTTGAATCCTTCGGCGGCACGGGTCAGCAACTCCATCGCGCGACCTCTGCACGAGACAATGGCAACACCTCACGACGGATCGTAATGTATCGCCCCTCGCGAGATGTTGCAACGCGCTACCCGGCTCCGGCCCGGGCGGCGTCGCGGGCGGGCCCCCAATCCCCAACCCGCCCAGCACGACTTTGCGCCGGGGCCGGCCCCGCCGG